>DALYUO010000121.1:8478-15063 GCA_031981225.1 Pararcticibacter sp. | reverse complement strand
ATTCCTAAAACATCCGAGCGTTTAAGATGTCCCCCGCCAGCAAAAAAAAAACAAAACAATAGCCCTATTTATCTAATTGAGCTATAAAATGATCTACTTCATCAAAGTTTATGTGAGAAGAACTCACAGAAGCATTTGCTACTTTTTTTATGATAAGCTTTTCCAGAAAATTCATTTTCTCCAAAAGGAACTCTCCGCCAAAACAACCGATTGCTTTGCTATGCTGTCTTAAGACTTCGGGAAAAGCATTCTCAAACTGTTCATTTTTCTTTTCGTCGAGCATACAGCAAATGAACAAGCCAAGATCTTTATGTATTAATTTATCTTCGTTGCGTTCACAAAACCGTTTAATGTTCTTCTGTATCTTACCGAAATGTATTGATCCGCCGATAACTATCTGATCGTATTGATCAACAACAGGCTCATCGCTGTCCATAAGATTAATGAGATCAACGTCGTGTGCGCTCTTTTTTTCAGCTATCAGCTCAGCGAGCTTACCTGTAGTGCCATGTTTAGAACAGTAAATAATTGCAATTTTCATCCTGCCTGGCTATAAGAGGTTAGTTCTGTATAGATTCGGAGAAATAAGATCACTATCTAACAGAAGTACTGCTATAAATGTAGGACTGAAACTTGCCAAAAAAAATGACTTGAAGCACTTTTCAGGCAAAAGCGCATTATTTCTCAGGATCAGACGGCTATTTAATTAAGTCGTACAACTCGTCCAGTTTCGGAGAGAGTACTATTTCGATACGCCTGTTTCTGCTTCTTGCTTCAGGAGTGTTCGCATCTTCAATGGGCTGAAACTGACCTTTGCCTGTTGCGGTGATACGTGCATTCTCGATCTGCTGAACATCTGTCAGATAGCGTACCACAGAAGTAGCACGTAAGACACTGAGATCCCAGTTGTCTTTTATCTGCCCGAGATTTACAACCCTTTGATTGTCAGTATGTCCTTCAACAGAAATATTAATCTCAGGCTGCGATTTTAGAACAGTAGCCAGGCCAGCCAAAGCTTGCTTGCCTTTTTCATCGATTATTATACTTCCTGTGCTGAACAAGAGTTTATCAGTGAGCGAAACATATACTTTACCGTTCCTGACCTCAACAGACAGTCCGCTCTGTTGAAAACCGAGCAACGCCTTTTGCAGTTTGTCTTTTAATGCCAGTGTAGCTTCATCACGCTTACGCAGAATATCTTCAACCTCTTTCAAACGCGCTTCCCGACGTTTCAAATTCTCAGATAATTTATCGCTGGCTGCTCTAAGGTTTGCATTATTACTATTCAGACCATTGATTTTTGATGTCAGATCTGCTATTTGGCTGTGGAGCAGCGTTGTGTCTGATTTAAGACGGGCAACCTCTTCTTCAAGACTCTCAATCCTTGTATTTGCTTCGTTTAACCCATTAGATAACGAATCGCGCTGAGCTAGCAGGGCCTTATACTTTTTGGGCGATAAAACTACACAGGAACTCAGGAAAAGAGCTGTAAATAAGAAGAGGACTAATTTGTTCATGCTACAATATTAAGAAATCGCATTGCGCAAAAAAAGCATAAAAGGGTATAATTTTTCAAACATTCCCGTTACATACTCTGCAGATCCGGCCGAAATGATCTCCTTATCGGATATTTTCCTTCCCACAGTAAAGCTTTTCAACTTTAAAAACTCAATTTCCGGATGGTCAGGTGTATAGCCTTTCGGAGCAGTCCGAAGCTTCCCTTCTGTATGTGGCTCGCCGAAAAGGCTTGCAAATTCAGGATCATCAATAACCCGGTGCCAGTCTCCGGCATTATAGTCGATCTCCTGCCTTATAGATTTAAGTTCGTCAGCTGGGGGGAACCACGATCCTCCGGCTATGAAGCATTCCCCTGGCTTAATATGAACATAATAGCCCGGTCCCTTAAAGTTCTTGCCGGCCGAAGAGATAGCAATCCCAAAATTAGTTTTCAGCGGCGATTTATCCTTGCTAAACCGAATATCACGATATATACGCATCACGCAATCTTTGGCCGGTAAATCAGAGGGAATAGAGGGATCAAACCTCGCCAGACCCTTGATAACCTTTCCGGTAAAATCAAGAATGTTTTCTCTAGCCGCCGTGTACTCCGCCTTGTGATCCTGAAACCACTCCCGGTCATTATTTTCAGCAACGGATTTTAAAAAAGTCAAGGTCGATGAAGCAATCATAAGAAGGACATGATTTATATACCAACAGCAAAAATTTACCGGTCGAGTTCAGGGTTATACTTCACTTTAGGCGACAGCCAGTGCAGCAAGATAACACGTGAATACCTGAAATTGAACGGTGCAAGAATAAAAATAATGGCGAACAAAACGCCCAGGTAAAGCCAGGGTGACTCGCTCCCACCGCTAACATAAAATGTCAGAATAGCCGATGTTACTATCTCGGCAACATTCAAGGCATAACTGACATACATAGCAGCATAAAAATATCCCGGCTCCACTTCAAAGCGGAATCCGCAATGAGGACAGCTTTCATTAACTTTCTGCGGCCTTAACCCATACATCGGTCCCGAATAAACATCTCCTCTCCGGCACTTAGGACATTTAGCATGAATAATGGCCTGCATTTGCGACGTCTTTCCCATCTGATCCTGATTAGTTTAAATTAATCTTCTGGTCTTTCATATTCAGATTGACGTTCTTCTTTCGGTATTTTTTATACCATAAGAACCCTATTCCCGCCACTGCAAGGTACGGGGCCGCGAGTAAGTATAAAATACCATTATTTAATCCTTTTCCCTGAGTATTCCCGTTTTTAACTGAATTCTCAGCATTCAGTGTGCACATAGCACATTGAGCAGATACTTCAGTATGAATTGATAGTACCCCCAAGAAAGTAATAACCGCAAGCCAATATCTAATCACTTTCATAATCTGTCTGCTATTTTTATAACTAAAATGTATAATACGGCGAAATCATAAGATAAACCAGTACTCCGGAAACAGTAACGTAAAGCCACACCGGAAAACTCCAGCGAACCAGCTTCCTATGACGTGCTACGTTCATCTGTAACCCGCTGTAAAAGCTTAACAGTACTAACGGCAAAACAATTGCAGCAAGTATAATATGGGTAATTAGTATGAAATAATATATATATCGTACAGTCCCTGTTCCTCCATATGAGGTTTGAATACCTGTGGCGTGAAAGATGATATAGGAAACAAGAAACAATGACGAGAGAACAAAAGTAATGATGTTCAAAATCTTGTGAGTTCTGATATTCCGGCTCCTGATCTGGATCAGGGAAACTACAAGAAGAATGCTGCAGGTACCATTTATTATAGCATTAAGGCGGGGAAGAAAGAAAACCCACGAAGGGATTACTGAACCGGAGGGGAACAGGCTGATGACCCTGCTCTGAAGGATAAGAACAACAGCAAAAACAAAAATCGATATTGCTGTTATTATCCTAAAAATAACTTTATCATTCATTCTTGAAATTTATAATATAGATTAAAGTCCTGTCACCTGTCGTAACTCTTCAGCTATAAGAACCTTAATTTCATCTGCTAATTTATCAATTTGCTCTTTACTGGAAGAATCATAATATCCACGTATCCGTTTCTGAGGATCAACCAGAATCAGCATCCGGCTATGGATAATATTTCCGGGATTGTCTCTATCGGGCATCGCGTTTACCAGAAAGTCGTCCTTTGCAAGCTTGAAAATGAGGCTGCCGTCGCCTGTGAGGAATTTCCATTTATCAGCCCGGATATTAAACGCTGCCGAATAACTTCTGAGAACGGCCGGGCTATCGTTTCCAGGATCAAGACTTATGGAGTAAAACTGCAGCATTTTGTTATGTTCATACTGCTCCGCAATTTTACCCATACTCCTGTTCATCTGCTTGCAGTCAGCGCATCTCGTATAGAAGAAGTTGAAAACGGAAATATGATTGCTATCTGGCGGGAACAAAACTACATTCCCCGACTGATCGGTAAGCTTGAAATCGCTTATAATATGATATGTAGTGTCTGGAATTCGTTGGCCGCGCCGCGTATGAAAAGTAGAAGCCACTTCTTTAGGGCCAAAGATGCTAAGAGGACGATACCTGTTCTTCCCTTTTTCCTGTAGTAAATAATATAAAAATCCCGGCACCGCAAGTATGGTTGCCAGGATTAATATTTTCTTTAAAGACTGGTTGTTCATTAGTTCATATGAACGTTCAAATATGATCCCTCAGTTAACAAAAGCACTATGAGATACACAATAAATATGAGAGACACGACAATACTTGTTATAAGCGTCATATTCTCAAATTTCAAATGCATAAAATAAGCCACTATATAATATGCTTTAAGCAAAGTTAAAACGATATATATAAAATTCGCAAACCCATGAGGCATTAATTCATTCTTAACAAGCACAAGGGCGATGAAAAACTCAAGCGCCGTTATTCCTAACAGGTAAAAAAACACCTGCCAGATCCTTTTCTTCGACATGCTCGCATGCTCGTTTGTATGTTGTTCTGCTGCCATTTTAAATCTTGATAATAAGTTAAACCAAATAGAAAAACGTAAATACGAAAACCCACACAAGGTCTACAAAGTGCCAGTATAACCCGACTTTTTCAACGGTTAAATAAGTACCTCTCCGCTCGAAAACGTTCCCTATTGTCATAAATAAGATGATGATATTTATTACAACACCACTAAACACGTGAAAACCGTGAAACCCTGTGATAGTAAAGAACAGGTTGGCAAACTGGGTAGCTCCCACAACGTCGATACCTTTATAATGTTCGGGAATACTTCCCCACCAGTAACCTTCATGGTGAAGATGCGCCCATTCACCAGCCTGACAGCCAAGGAAAACCAACCCGCCTAAAATGGTGAGGATCATCCAGTTCACAACCTCCTTTTTAGCGCCGCGGTGGCCCGCCTCTACAGCAAGAACCATCGTAACAGAACTCATAATCAGGATAAAAGTCATTATACCAACAAACACAAGAGGATAGCCAGAATCGGCTACTCCGGGTATAGACTGAAAAACCTCATCCGGATCAGGCCAGCTAAGCTTGCTAAAACGCATTGCCCCATAATAAATTAATAAGGCTGAAAATGTAAATGCATCAGAAAGCAGGAAAAACCACATCATCAGCTTCCCGTATTCCGCATCTACAGGCGATTTTCCACCACTCCAGGCACCTGTTTTAATCTCGTCTAATTGTGAAACAGTAGTACTCATTTTGATTTATTGATTCAAAAGTAAAAAAACGTATAAATAGAGCCACAACAGGCCCAAAAAATGCCAGAAGATAGAGGTCAGTTCAAGATTAAACAAATTCTTAACCTGAGGAATATTCTTCATCTTCCCTCTCAAAGCGTGTATAAGCATCAGAAGTCCCGCGAAAATATGCAGAAGATGCGCTCCTGTAAATACATACAGAAAAGACTGTGAAGCATTCGGGTTTATAAAATAAATACCCTGACTAATAAACGTTTGCCATGATCTGATCTGCAGAATACAGAATAATACCCCTAATAAGATGGTGAGTACCAGGAATATTGTTTGCCTACCGAAACGCAACGTTTTAGCCGACCTGTAAGCCAGATACATCGTAACGCTGCTTAATAGAATCACAGAAGAGCTATACATAAAGATATCCGGAAGAACCATCTTTATGCCCCTCGATGGCGAGCCTGCCGTATAGACGATAAAACCACTTGTGAAGGCAGCAAAAAGCATAAATGTGGTAATTACGAACAACCACATCAAAAACTTCTTTGGTCTTAAATTCAACTTATCCTGCTCCATTGGCACTTGTGTCGTTGATATCATACTGATCAAATAAAATCGAATAACATTATTAACTGAACAACCGGAAGATAAATAAATGAACAGAACATTACTTTTCTTGCCGAAGCAACATCCAGCTTGGTTAAAAGGCCTACGCTATACCAGCAAAACAGCAGCCCCAGAATCACCGAAGCAATGGCAATGGTATAACCTCCGAAGCCTAAAATGGTTGGAAGAAGACTTACCGGAATAAGAACAATGGTAGAGAACACCGTAAACCACGCACTCACCCTGTCCCTTTTTGTCGTGGGTAAGAGTCTGAACCCTGCTTTCTTGTAATCGTCGTCAAGAACCCATGCAATCGCCCAAAAATGAGGAAACTGCCAAACAAACTGAATTAGGAACAGTACGATTGGAATCCAGGATATCTGAGGGTTTTCGAAAGCAGCAAAATATCCAATAAGCGGCGGCAATGCCCCGGGAAAAGCGCCTATAAAAACAGCAACCGGCGATTTCCTTTTTGAAGGTGTATACAGAACCGCGTATAGCAGAATAGAAAAAAGGGCAAGCACTCCCGTGAGCATATTCAGACGCATAAGGATCAGCGTTCCCATAATTCCCATGAACAAACTGAGCACAAGAGCCTGTCCGGTGGTCATACGCCCCGAGGGGATCGGCCTGTCACTCGTCCTGCTCATCAGCTTGTCAAGGTCTTTCTCGATAATCTCATTAAAACCATTGGCAGCACCGGTGACCAGAAAGCCTCCAACCGTTAGCATCATCCAGTTAATCCAGCTAACCATGCTCTGTTCCCTGCTT
>DALYUO010000121.1:7032-8468 GCA_031981225.1 Pararcticibacter sp. | reverse complement strand
ACGAGAAATGTCAAACGAAGCTTAATAAGTTTCTTGAAGTCAGAAATAAAAGTTCCCTCCACCGCTTTATTCACACTCAAATTTATATCCGTAACGACTTCTCTCATTGCAAAGTATTGTTTTGTTTAATTGGATACAGAGCAAAACCTTCTTGTGCTCTGTATCTAAGTATCTTGTTATAATTATCCGGATATCCGTTATGCCCCAGCGGCGTCTCAGATAACACGGATAGTTCTTTTTTTAAATATCAGCCTCAGTCTTTTTGTTAGCCTCCTGCATTTTCTGCCATTCTACCTGTATCTTTTCAGCTTCGGGGTTACCCTCAAAGTCGTGAGGGAGATTAGAGCTCATCGTTTCTGAGAATGGAGTAGTCTGCATAATATAGTCTTCATCATGACCAGGTTTACTATAATCGTATGGCCATCTGTATACCGAAGGGATCTCTCCCGGCCAGTTACCATGAAGATTCTCCACAGGAGTAGTCCATTCAAGTGTATTTGCCTGCCATGGATTCTGTGTTGCCTTCTTGCCATAGAATATTGAATGGAAGAAGTTCCAAAGAAAGGCGACTTGTCCGAGAGCAGCAATAATAGCAGCCCATGATACGAACTTGTTAACAGTAAGCCATTCCTTCATAAATTCAAACTCGGTAAAAGCATAATACCGGCGTGGAACACCATCAAGTCCCATGAAGTGCATCGGGAAAAACACAAGGTATGCCCCAACAAATGTTAACCAGAAATGAAGATAACCAAGCTTCTCATCCATCATACGTCCGAACATCTTCGGGAACCAATGATAAACGCCGCACAACATACCGAAAATAGCTGCCGATCCCATAACCAGGTGGAAGTGGGCTACCACGAAATAAGTATCGTGAAGATTTATATCAAGTGAAGCATTTCCAAGGAAAATCCCGGTTAAACCTCCAGAGATAAAAAATGAAACCAACCCGATTGCAAACATCATGGCAGGAGTAAAACGAATGTTTCCTCTCCATAAAGTAGCAAGCCAGTTGAATGTTTTAACAGCAGAAGGAACAGCAATGATCAGTGTGGTTATCATAAATACACCACCTAAAAACGGATTCATCCCGGTGACAAACATATGATGTCCCCACACAATGAATGACAGTACTGTAATCCCTATCAGCGAATAAACCATCGCGTGATAGCCGAATATTGGTTTACGTGAGTTAACCGACAAAACCTCAGAGGCTATACCCATTGCCGGCATAATAACGATGTATACTTCAGGGTGACCAAGGAACCAGAATAAATGCTGGAAAAGGACTGGGCTACCACCTTGCTGCGGCATAATCTGCCCCTGTATAACAAGATCTGAAAGATAGAAACTCGTACCCGCGCTTCTGTCGAAAATCAGCAATACGACTCCGGCCACTAGAACAGGAAAGGAAAGTACGCCAAGGATTGCTG
>DALYUO010000121.1:4859-7022 GCA_031981225.1 Pararcticibacter sp. | reverse complement strand
GAGGCATTTTCCAAAGATCCATTCCTTTAGTACGCATATTCAGGATGGTACTGATATAATTCAGAGATCCCATTAGCGACGACGCGATAAAGATCACCATACTGATCAGCCAAAGCGTCATCCCCGTTCCCGAGCCTGATATTGCTTTTGGCAAAGCTGATAATGGTGGATAGATAGTCCAGCCCGCACTGGCAGGTCCGCTCTCCACGAAGAAAGAGCTCAACATGATTACTGATGCTATAAAGAAGAACCAGTACGACAGCATATTCACCAGAGGCGAAGCCATATCCCTCGCCCCAATCTGCAGAGGGATCAAAAGATTACTGAATGTACCACTTAATCCTGCTGTCAACACGAAAAATACCATGATTGTACCATGGATGGTAACAAGCGCAAGATAGAAATCCGGTTTTATACGGCCGCCTTCTGCCCATTTGCCCAGGAAGGTTTCGAGTAAGGGAAAACTCTGATCAGGCCAGCCGAGCTGAATCCTGAAAACGATAGACAACAGCATCCCTATAACTGCCATAATAATACCTGTGATCAGGAATTGTTTAGCAATCATCTTGTGATCCTGGCTGAATATATACTTCGTCAGAAAAGATTGATGATGATGACCGTGGTCGTCATGCTGATGCCCTGAATGTTCTAATGTATGATGAATCGCTGTACTTGACATATTCTCGATCTATCTGTTTACTGATTGTTTAAAGCTATTTTCTTATTATCCGACACGGCGTCTGACTGAACCATCTTTTGCTGCATGTCCTTCTTTATATCGTCGTTGTAGTATAAAGGCTGTTTTACTAACCAATCTTTAAACTCCTTTTCGTCTACCACTCTCACCTTATATTGCATGTTATAATGTCCGGTACCGCAGATCTTATTACATAACAATACGAAATCAAACGCGGCATTGCCTGTTTTTTCACGCATTTCTTCTGTTGTAAGCCTTGGCGTAAACTGGAAATAAGTGGGCATCCCAGGGACGGCATTCATTTGAACCCTGAACTCAGGAATATAAAAACTATGAAGGATGTCTTTCGAGTTTATGGTAAAACGCACAGGCCGGCCTTTCGGGATCACTATCTCCCCACCAAGTTTATCGTCCCAGCTTTTCCTGTCGGTAAAATCAATTCCCAGGCCGTTAATCGGAGTGGTGAGTTTATAATTACGGACTCCTAACTGGTTGTCGTCACCTGCGTAACGAACGTTCCATTTAAACTGTTCACCTGTAACCTCTATGGATAAGGCATTCTTCATCTCATCTTCGGGAGGATTGGTAATGCTTCTCCATGTGAAAAATCCAAATACCACAAGGGCTGTAAGAACGAGAGCAGGGATGATCGTCCAAAGCCGCTCAATCGCATTATTGTGAGGATAAAAGTAAGCCTTCCTCTTTTCTGAACCTTTATAGCGAAATGCAAATGTAAATAACAGGAACTGAGTGATCACGAAAACAATGGTGGTTAGCGTAATGGTAACCATCATCATGGTATCAATTCGCAGACCATGCTCTGAGGCAGATTCTCCTGAAGCTACATTCCCCCAGGTATCATATGTCCAGTAAGTACCATAAAAGCCTGTAACCAGTGCAACTAAAAATAAAGCAGCCTGCACCTTATTCCAGTTCACCCCCTCGCGTTTACCCTGTATCTCTCTGGTGAGCTCGTATACCTTGAGCACTTTTCCAATCACTCCTATAAATATACATAGAAGCAAAAAGAGGGTAACATAAAAAGCAACCGATTTATAAAGAGTCGTATTCTTTACAACTTCGTCAGCCGTCGCCAGTGTAGTACCGGTATCCGACTCAGACTCACTCACAGCCGTAGGAGTGTCGCCTATTGTTCCTGTCTCTGAATTTATTTGCTGGGCAGTATCCGCTGCAACCATATCTCCCTCTGTCGTACCACCGGTCTGCCGCGCAAATACATTCGCGCTTCCTACCAGTATGTAAAGAACGAGTACTGCGCAAAAGCTCCTGATATTCAAAAATTTATTAAACCGCATTTCTTTCTACTATTCGTTATTTTAAATCTGCTTAAGCTATTAAATAGAATGGTGCAAACTCTCCTCAAGGAAAGGATGCTGCTTCGGAATAAGAGGCTTCCGGCTAAGCTGGCTTAGCATCAGAAAACTAAATAATCCTGCGAAACCGAT
>DALYUO010000121.1:4361-4849 GCA_031981225.1 Pararcticibacter sp. | reverse complement strand
ACCGATAGCAATCCCAATTTCAGTGATGCCGAAAGCCGGATGCTCCTCTACTGTACCTGGCATGATCATGATGTAATAATCCAGCCAGTGTCCCATCAATAAAAGTATACAAACAAACAGTAACGTGTTAGTTCGCCTTTTAGCATCTCTCGTCATTAATATTAAAACGGGCGCTACAAAGTTTATAACGATATTCAGCCAAAACCATGGCTTATAATTATCTTCCCATCTTTTATAAAAATAAACTGTCTCTTCAGGAATGTTCGCATACCATGTAAGCAAGAACTGCGAAAACCACAGATAAGTCCAAAAGATAGAGAAGCCGAAAATCAGTTTCCCAAGATCATGAAGATGACTGTCATTGATCCACGACATATATCCCGATCTCTTAAGGAGAATGGTTGTGATCGCTATTACACATAGTCCGCTTACCCATAAGGCTGCAAAATTATACCATCCAAACATGGTCGAGAACCAGTGAGCCTCCA
>DALYUO010000121.1:3841-4351 GCA_031981225.1 Pararcticibacter sp. | reverse complement strand
AATCGTATCGAAAGCCCATATTGGCGACGTAAATCCAAAGATCACCAGGAATATAACAGAGAACTTAAAACTCTTCTTATAGTTTTTCAACCCACCTTCGGTATCTTCCCTATTAGAAAAGCGCGCAAGGGCTACCGCAAAAATGCTATATATTCCCAAAAACACTACCTGACGGATCGTGAAGAACGGAACATTCAGATAGCTTGCCTTGTTTGCAATAATAGGGTCATAGTTTGCGCTGCCCTTTACCGCTATTCCTTCCTGATGCCAGTGGTGGTACAGATTATGCGTAAACAGTCCCGCTAAGCAAACTACTATTAATATGATAGCCGCAACAGGCAAAACCTTTGCAAAAGCCTGCGGGATTCTTAATAACCCGGTTGGCCAGCCTGCCTGAGCTACATACTGCAAGGCCACAAAAAACGCTCCTGCTGCACATACGCATGTAAAATAATAACTCATTAACAGAAGATTGGCGAAGGTACGTTCTGAATGATTCTCAGCAGAATC
>DALYUO010000121.1:1690-3831 GCA_031981225.1 Pararcticibacter sp. | reverse complement strand
ATCAATCAAAAAGCCATAGGCAATTGCTGCTATACCGATTACAATAGCAATTAAACTCCAGGTTTTAGCTTTTCCCGAGAATTCGTATTGTTGATTAAAATTATGTGTATGATGATTGTGAGTTCCCATTTGGCTTAAAACATTTACTATTGAAGCTTTTGCAATTCATGAACGTACATAACAATTTTCCATCTTTCCGAAGGACTAAGCTGCGTACGATGTGGTCCCATCAGGTTTAAACCATAAGTAATAGTATGGAATATCTTGCCGTCGGTAAGATCTTTCATGGCCCCTCCTCTTGATGAATTACCGGTTGAGTAAGACGGGGGTGGCGGGAAAAACTCCTGCTGAACGATTGGCCCGTCGCCCTTACCCTGATTGCCATGGCAATGCGAACACATCCTAACATATAATCCTCTTCCTTCCAAACGGTTTTGCTGATTGGATGGGAGCGGGTTCTTAAGGTTCTCACTGGCAGCAAGGTATCCTTCCGGTGTATTGGGGTATATGTCAGTAACAGGATCGTATCCTACCGGCATCGTACCATCCGGAGGCAACTGTGCTGTCTGTCCATTAGCAAAATTCTTATTTGGCTGATCCGGGTTATAAGCAATCGGATCATACATATTACGGGCAAATTCGAGGCCCGGAGTCTTTTTATCTCCACAGGAAGAAATCACAATCGTTGCTGCAACTGTAAGAACTGTGGCACTTATTATCCTGACCTTATTCATAGCTAACATACTTCCTTTCGTTGTGTTTTATTTCAACTGCCCCGGCATCTTTTAAAAGAGCCTCTATTTTATCCGGATAGGGGTTTTGTCTGGCATCGATGGCTATTACAAACCTGTCGTTGGTCGCTCTCAGATCCATCACTCTCGGCGCGCGTCCGGGAAAGAAATGATTAGCGTAGAAAAAGGTGAACATCATCCCATAAGCCGCAAACAGCACGGTAAGCTCAAAAGTAATAGGAACAAAATCGGGCATCGCGAATGGTGGTTTACCTCCAATATTCATAGGCCAGTCGTAAACCAGCATATAATAAATCATTGAAATAGCTGTAATTGTACCCGTTATTCCAAAACAGAAAGCTGCTATTGGAAGACGTGACCTCTTATACCCTAACTTGTCCTCGATTCCATGGATAGGCATGGGCGTGTATACATCGTAAATACTGATGTTATTCTCCTGAAGCTTCCCGATCCCGTGCATCATCTCATCAGGATCTTCAAAATGGCCTAAAATATATTTGATGTTGCTCATTTTTTAAATATTAGCGTATTCAGTCTTCGACACACTATCGTACTTCTCTAAAGATTTTTGATATACTTCACTTTGCTCCTTGTCCACAGCACCTTCCCTGATCAGCTTTTGTTTAGCCTGGTCGCTTGAACTCTTAAGGATCAATTTAACCTCAGCGATGGCAATACCAGGAAGTACGCGGAGGAATAAAAGGAACAGAGTGAAGAATACCCCTATAGATCCTACAAAAAGAAGAACATCTATCGTAGTTGGATAAAACATCACCCAGCTTGATGGTATAAAGTCGCGGTGAAGCGATGTAACTATAATTACAAAACGCTCAAACCACATACCGATGTTCACAACAATAGAAAGCACCCATGACGCCCATATACTCGTCCGGATCTTTTTAAACCAGAACAGCTGCGGAGAGATAACGTTACAGGTCATCATACTCCAGTATGCCCACCAGTAAGGACCGCTGATACGGTTAAGGAAAGCATATTGTTCATATTCAACTCCTGAGTACCATGCTATAAACAGCTCTGTTAAATAGGCTATACCCACGATAGAACCGGTAACAATGATTACCTTATTCATCGATTCGATATGAAACATGGTGATATAGTTCTCCCATTTCATAACCTTACGTGCAACCAGTAACAGGGTTTGAACCATCGCAAAGCCCGAGAATATAGCCCCTGCAACGAAATAAGGAGGGAAAATGGTTGTATGCCATCCCGGTTCAAGCGAGGTAGCAAAGTCGAAAGATACAATGGTGTGGACCGAAAGTACCAGCGGCGTAGAAATACCGGCAAGTATCAGTGAAACCGACTCAAACCTTTGCCAGTTCTTCACAGAACCAGCCCAGCCGAAAGAAAGGATGGAATAAATCCTGC
>DALYUO010000121.1:1122-1680 GCA_031981225.1 Pararcticibacter sp. | reverse complement strand
GATCACGTATTGTTGCAATATCCGGCAATAAACCGGTATACCAGAACACCAGCGAAACCGAGAAATAGGTGGAAATAGCGAATACGTCCCACACCAATGGAGAATTGAAGTTAACCCATAAAGAGCCAAACTGATTCGGCAAAGGAAATACCCAATAAGCCAGCCAGGGACGCCCCATGTGTGCAAAAATGTAAGTGGCCGCACAGATAACCGCGAAGATCGTCATCGCTTCAGCTGAACGGTTAATTGAATTTCTCCAGTTCTGTCTGAACAACAATAACACAGCTGAGATCAGCGTACCCGCGTGCCCGATACCTACCCACCATACGAAGCCGGTAATATCCCAGGCCCAGCCTACTGTTTTATTCAGGCCCCAAACTCCTAAGCCTTCCCAGAAGGTATAACTAATTGCTACAACCCAGGTAAGTGCAAAAAAAACAGCAATGCCAAAACCGATCCACCAGGCTTTATTTGGCTTATTCTCTACAGGAACCAGTACCTCGTCGGTTATCCGAGAATAGGTAATATTCTCACCGGTGATTAGCGGTTCCCTTAATA
>DALYUO010000121.1:0-1099 GCA_031981225.1 Pararcticibacter sp. | reverse complement strand
TTCGTTATGAGCTGACATAATATATTATAAAACTTCCTATATAAAATCAATTAAGCTTCAACTGTATTCCTAACCTTTGTCTGATAACCAACACCTGGCTGAGTATTTAGCTCCTGGAGCACATAGTAAGTACGTTCATTATCCAATGACTTCCGAACGGCAGATTCCGGATCGTTAAAATCACCGAAGATTATCGCTCCGGCGGTACAAGCCTGCTGACAAGCAACCATGATTTCGCCGTCTTTCAATGGGCGTTTCTCCATTTTAGCCTGCAAACGACCGCCCTGAATACGCTGGATACACAAGGTGCATTTTTCCATTACTCCGCGTGAACGCGTTGTAACGTCGGGATTCAGTAACAGCTGCGAGAATTCATTATTCAGGTAATTATCAAAACGCGAATCATTCCAGTAGTTAAACCAGTTGAAACGACGAACTTTATATGGACAGTTGTTTGCACAATACCTTGTACCTACACAACGGTTATAAGCCATGTGGTTCAAACCATCAGAAGAGTGCATAGTGGCAATAACCGGACAAACAGTCTCACACGGCGCATGATCACAATGCTGGCAAAGCATCGGCTGATGCACAACTGAAACATCGTCCAGATTTTCCAGTTTTTCAATTTCTTTTTCTTCCGTCACCGACTCGCCACCTTCATTGAAGCTATAATACCTGTCGATCCTGATCCAGTGCATTTCACGACGACGGCGTACTTCATCTTTTCCTACTACCGGAATATTGTTCTCTACGTTACAGGCCACAACACACGAGCCACAGCCCGTACATGCATTCAAATCGATAGCCATAACCCAGCTATGGCCGATCGCTTTATGTTCAGGCCACAGGTCATAAGTCTTATGCTCACCCTGATGATTGCCTGTACCCGAATGCGGATCGGCAAGGTACTTTTTGAAAGAAGTTTCTCTGATTACATTACGGCCTTCATAGGAGTGATGTGTCTGCGTTTGCGCAAGCTCCATCTTTCCGCCGGTCTTGCTGATAGTTGCTGTTGTATCAAATTGAACGGTACCATTGGTAAGCGCCGCTAAAGGATAGGCGTTCTTTCCAACTTCATTACCGGCCTTCCCTGCTT
>DALYUO010000120.1:14021-15280 GCA_031981225.1 Pararcticibacter sp. | reverse complement strand
ATACAAGTCAGTCGTAAAAGCCATGCCCGAGCCTGCAAGGGTTGCTGAAGATCCAAGTTGAAAGAGGATCCTGCCGTCATAGAAATGGTAATAGATGTCTCTGGCAGCGTCGAGACAAGAGTAAACGGTGTCAAGGTTCTTAGCTTCTCTGGTCCCTTGAACAGCCTCGAAGCCTTTTTCAAAATATTCATTCAGACGGTTCAGAAATTCCGGTTCCACCAGATTATCGCTGTCTACGATTGCCAGGCGCTCATGAGGCCTTACAAAATGATTTATGGCATAGAAATGAGAACGAACATTACTGCCAAGTGTTTCAGGCGGACGTAAAAGTACGATCCTTTGATCGCTGAAATGCAAGGATGAAATATCGCACTTATCAGCTACTATGTACACAACATACCTGCTGTAGTTCAAATTAAGAATCGATTGAATGACGGCAGGTAAGGAATCTGTTTGTTCATATGCTGTTACGATGATTCCATAGTCGGCAGGCGACGGAGAAGAGGGGGCTTTCGTTTCATTTTTTTGTCTGATGAAAATGATCCAGAACAAATACAGCAATAACGGAAGCACCAGATTGTAACCAATCAGCGCCTGCAAAATATACCATATAAACTCCGGATAACTCATGCTGTTGTTGTCTCTGTGCCCACTTTTCCTTTGGACTGCTCTGTTTGCACCTTGTTCAGCACCCAGCCCATCAGCTTTTCGTCAAGGTTTTTGAAATATTCAATATAGGGCTTTTTGGATTCAGTTATACTTTGTCCTGCCTCAAAGACAGCAACGATATTATCAGTAAAGCTTAACCATTCTTTTGCCTGGTTGCCTGTACTGAGCGAAGGCGTTTCTATAATTATCAGGTCAAATTTCTCCCGAAGTTGCGTGAATCGCTTTAATATAGTGACGTCGTCGGCTATTTCAAGAACAGAACTATCTCCGCCTCTGTTTGCCAGTACTGTAACCGATGACTCGGGTATGATTTCATCCAGTTCTGTCTTTCCCTCAAAATAATCTTCAAGATAAACACCCGTCTTTGTCGACCTGCTGATATTTGGATTCTGGAAGTTTCCATCAATGAGCAAAACCCTTTTACTTGTCATTTTAAAGGCATAAGAAAGGCTGAGCGCGAGCAATGTTTTTCCTTCAGAAGGGGATATACTCGACAATGAAAGGACACGACCTTTTAAATCCTTCTCTATTTCAAACCGTATCGACCTCAGGCTTTCTTTAAAATCCCGGGCATATTTGTTTTTTTCAGG
>DALYUO010000120.1:13630-14011 GCA_031981225.1 Pararcticibacter sp. | reverse complement strand
GTTCCCACATATTCTTAAGATCGATATCTGGTCCCCTGAATGACATCAAGCGGCCTAGTACAGGGATTTGAGTTCTATTGGCTAACTCCCTCGTCGAATTGATAGAATTATCAATAAAGAACAGGACAAACAGAACTACTAGATAAAAAACAAGTGTGAGAATGCCGCTTAGAATAACCAGCAGCATCTTTTTCGACGGCTGCGCCATGCCCGGCATAGCTGTTTGAACCAGGTTCAGTTTTACAGAAAGCCCGGCTTCCATATTGCTCTGATTATATCTGTTCAATACGTTTAGATACTCCTGGCTTGCTACTTCAGCATCTCGTTCAAGAGCTTGTACCACGGCCTCATGAGGAACGAGCTGATCAAACTGTGAGTTTA
>DALYUO010000120.1:9975-13620 GCA_031981225.1 Pararcticibacter sp. | reverse complement strand
TGCAGTGAATCAATAGAGCTTTTATACTGAGGATCAAAGTCGTTCTGAATATATAAATCATAAAGGCCCCTCAGTTCTTCTCTTGTTGAGAGAATATTCTGATTCAGTTTAGTATAAACAGACTCAAGATATCGCCTTTCGTTAGGCGCAAATTTTCTGTCGATTTCATTAAGAGCACCGGTATAGGAAGCAATTGATTTAATTATGTCCTGTTTCCTGTTAGAATAATCCCCGATTTGTGAATAAAGCTGGCTCGACTGCTCATCCAGATTCAGAACTCTGTTCCTGATTTTATAATCTCTTAAGGAATCTACTGCGCTGTCAAGATCACGTTTTTTCTCCTTTAATAGATTAGCCAGAAATATAGTCGCTCGTCTTTGATTAGCCTTGACCAGGACTGTGTAATATTTTATAAATTCGGAAGACAAGGTATTAACCACAAATGCTGATAGCTCTGGGTTTTCAGATTCAAATTCGACATTAATAAAGTCGCTGTCGCCAGCCCGGTTGACCTTTAACTTGCTCAATATTGCCTGACTATCGTAATTCATAGACTGCAGGAGCCTGTACAAACCATTTTGATCTTTATCCCATAAATTTAGGCCTTCAAAGTGATCGTATTTATAACGGTAAACTTTTAGAGCATGTTTCTTACTACTTTCGGGTAGCTCTTTCATCCATTTACTATAGCTCCTGAAGGGTTTTTCTGAGAAATCATGAAGGATCAATTTGTACGAAACCTGATCGATCATTTTCTTTAGGCGCATCATTTCAACGAGGTTGCTGAATTCCTGGTTAACCTGCTGACCTCTTGGGGCAATACCGTCAATAAATTCTGACTGCTGGGTATCGTCAACAATGCCGGTAGAGATCCTTGCCTGAGACGTGTAAGAATCAGGAAGGTTTCTGACCAAAAAGTAAGTAATAATTACCGCTATTAATGGTATTATGATTAATGTAAGCCGGTGTTTCTTTAGTAACCGGAGAAATTTAGTTATTTCTTCCATCTATTTTATTTCTTCCAGTTTCTTTACAAGTAATTCTTCAAGAGAGGTTTTCGCTGATATTAACGAGGTTTCGGCTGATATTTTCCCCTGGTAGGCCGCGCTTATTGACATCGAGGCATTATTATATTCCTCCCGAATCCGCAGATCTTTAAAAACGCTTTCGGCATCCATCACCATTTTAGTCTGCAGCCTTAGGTTATTTAAACTTTGAAGATAAATTAAATAACGCCTTTTAACTTCAGATTCTAATTGTAATTCATATTCTTTTTGCTCAAGCAGCGAAATTTTTAATTCTTCTTTTGCCGTTTTTATAGCCCCAGGCTTTCTAAGAAAAGAGCCGGGATTAATTGATATACCAAACTGGTAACCTGTTAAAATAGCCGGGTCAATGATGTCGACAGTGTTTCTGTTCGAACGAGCTACATAAGAAAAACCAATGGGATCAAGCCATGACAGTTTTTGGCTGGCGACGTTGCTTTTCGCAATTTCTATCCGGTGATTAAAGGATTGTACCCTGGGATAATTAGCTTTCGCTACGGCCACGAGCTTTTCCATGTATAAGTATGATAGATCGTTCATTATAGTTTCCTGAGCGCGTGCAGTAGAAAAAACCATCGTCATAAGTAGCAATGGTATTACTAATCTTTTAATATTCATAAGACGTTTGTCCCGTTTTGGATCCTTGCGATAAACAATGAATGTATTAGTTGATTTCCGTCAGCTTTATACTGTTTAAAGTGCTGATAAGTTTCAAATATACGTTCTGAACGTATATGTCCCCACGAATTTAAAAATAGATACGATTACCGTACCAAAAATTGATTCTTAAAACAAATGGGGCGCGCATTGATAGGCTCTGTCATTGTCTTTAATATTTTTAGTGGAAGAGAGGTTTGACATTATAACTCAGTTAAATAGTCGGGGAAATTGTTACACATAGAGAGAAGCATTTACACATTTGTTTTTTTATTTCTCTTTTATGGTTCTTTCGTAGGTAATATTATATTTATACAATCAGAAGAATACCTTAGAAATCTGTTAATTTAGTACTGCTCGCTATTATATGGCTTCATTTTTGGAAAACAAGTGGGTAACCACGAAGCCGGGCCAGCCGTATACGTGGAGGGGGATAGATTTTCTCAATTATTGTCAAGATTATGATTAAACATCTACGGTTATCCGTGATACTTATATTTCATTTAATTTCGTCAAGCTACCTTTTTGCACAGTTTCCATATACAGAAAGTTTTAGAAACTCTACAGCTCCCGGGATTACATTTGGCGGCGCACCGCCAGCTTTCCTCACCGCCGCCCCCGGTACGGCACCTAATGGTGGTAGTATAGACAAGGACGGTGAAGGCTATCTCAGACTTACCAACTATGGCAAAAATCAGAAAGGATATATCGTAAGTAATGCCGAGTTTCCATCTTATAACGGACTCAGCGTTGTCTTTGAGTATTATACCTATGGAGGTACAGGGGCCGATGGAATCAGCCTGTTCCTTTTTGACGCTTCTGTCGACACCTTCAATATTGGTGGATTTGGCGGTTCTTTAGGATATGCTCAGATAACCACAACTACCCCCGTTTCGCCTGGAGTGAGTAAAGGCTATCTGGCGATTGGACTGGATGAGTTTGGGAATTTCTCCAATCCGACCGAGGGGAGGCAAGGAGGAATTGGACGTGTATCAGGCTCCGTTACTCTCCGGGGAAAGGGGAATGGCACAGCGCTCACTCCTGATAACTATAAATACCTCACCTCCGTGCGCACTTCTTCTCTGACCCCCTCGCTTCCATTAACGGCGGGTGGGAATGCAAGGCAACCCGATTCCAGTTCTTCGGGCTATAGGAGGGTATACATGGATTTGGTCCCTAATCCAAACGGGGGCTACAATATCACTGTCAGAATTACACGCGGAGGCATACCACGCACTTCTACTGCTACTGTTATAAACAATTTCTACTATCCTGAGCCCGCGCCTGCTAGTCTAAGGTATGGGATTGCTTCTTCGACAGGCGACCAAACCAATTTTCATGAGATCAGGAATGTATTTATTGATGTATTTGACGTTAATAATATTAGTAAACCGAATGCTTTAAATGATGCTTTAACGCTTTGCAGCGGAAAAGTCGCCATACTTGACGTTACAGCAAACGATGTTTCGCCAAATCCAGGCGGAACGATCAACAAAGCTTCAGTAGATTTGGATCCCACGGTTACTGGTATCCAGAGTACCTATACAGTATCAGGTAAGGGAACTTTTTCCTATAATTCTGACGCTACGGTGTCGTTTACTCCTGAATCCTCTTTTACTGGAAATGTTATTGGATACTATTCCGTAAAGGATTCTTACGGGAAGACTTCCGACCCAGCAGAGATTACCGTGACATATTCTCCTCCGCCGGGACAGCCCGACGCCGGCAAAGACACCTTAGTTAATACGCTGGTTTCGAATGCCAGCATTATCCTCCGGGGCAGCGATCCGCAAAATAATGTCGGTAAATGGACTCAGGTTTCCGGTCCAGGCCCAGCCGTTTTTTCTAGTGTTAGCATTCAGAATCCTTTGGTCAGCAATCTCACAGGAGGGACCTATGTTTTTCGCTGGTCGGTTTCTACAGCAGCTGGATGTGAGCTCTT
>DALYUO010000120.1:4568-9944 GCA_031981225.1 Pararcticibacter sp. | reverse complement strand
ATCATACTCCTGCAGCCGCAAACGACAGTGTAACCACTTCGTTAAACACGATTACTACCATCCCCATCCTCGCTAATGATACAGATCCTGATGGAAATAGTACGCTGGTTAAAAGCAGCGTCAGGATAATATTTGCTCCTCTGCATGGAACGGTATCGATCGATCCTGTCACCGGTGTGGCTAATTACAGGCCCAATGAGGGTTACAGCGGATATGACTCATTCTCGTATGCTGTGAAAGATAATTTTGGAGCTGAATCCAACCAGGCAACTGTTTCAATTGCAATAAATGTAAAACCTGAAGGCACTGGAGATAATACTTATACTTCTTCAGAAACTCCGGTTAAGATCAACGTACTTATTAACGATAAGGGTAAAACCGGCGCTATCGTGCTTAAACATACCGACCCGGCAAACGGAGTAGTTGTTGTTAACCCCGACAGCACGATCACTTATACGCCAACTGCCGGGTTCAGCGGGAAAGATTCTTTTACTTATAAGCTAAAAAACAAAGAAGGACTTGAATCCGACCCTATAACGGTAACGGTTAACGTACGTCCTGCGGGAAGCAGCGATAGCCGAACTACGCCTGTTAATACTTCTGTAAGTATTGCTGTAAAAGACAACGACATTAGCAAAACCGGAACAACAGTTCTTCCAAGCTCTACACCTTTGCACGGAAGTATCAGTGTAGCTGCTAACGGAATAATTACTTATACTCCGGCTAATAACTATTCAGGAGCTGATGTTTTCACTTACCGGCTTAAGACAGACGATGGCCTTGAATCAGATCCGATTGCTGTCAACATTATAGTTAAAGGAGTACCTGAAAAGGCTCCCGACATTGAGACTGGTGTTTCTGATGGGAAGCCGACGGTTATCACTATACCGGTTGTTCCTGGCAGTACTATAGTAATAACCAGTCCGCCCAAACACGGTACAGTTACTATAGATCCGGTAACAGGCGAGGTTATTTATACTCCTGAACCAGGATACACTGGTCCCGATGATTTTTCCTACGTTATCCGTGATCCTGACGGCAATGAATCAGCGCCTGGAAGGGTGATCATAGAAGTGAGCCGTCCCGCGAAGATAGGACTAGCAAAAGCGCTCACGTCCATGACGAAAAATGCTGAAGGTAGTTTCAATCTCAGATTTACTTTTACCGTGGTAAACTACGGTGATCACCGGATTAATCAGCTAAGCCTGACAGATGATTTGGCGGGTGTTTTTCCATCGGCAACTATTACAGTAAACAGTATCAGATCTGAAGGTACCCTTGTTGTGAATGATGCTTATAACGGTTCTACCAATAAAGAATTATTATTACCATCAAGTTATATCGCTGCAAGATGGAAAGAGGTGATTGAGTTGGAGATTACAGTTGTTTTGAGCAACGAGGGCGGTTCTTACTACAATTTCGCATATATTGAAGGGGTAGCAGAAAATACCGGAAGCAAAACGGAGGATCAGTCAACGAATGGGCTTTCGCCCGATCCTGTCAACTCCGGTGATCCGGCTCCTTCGGAGCTAACTCCTGTTAAGCTTGTTAAGCAGCCTCTATTCGTTCCCGGCGGCTTTTCGCCTAATGGCGACGGTATCAATGATTACTTTATTGTGGAAAACGCTATAGGTAAGCAGGTCTCCCTGGAGGTGTTTAACCGCTGGGGTAACAGGGTATACCGCTCACAAAACTACCAGAACGACTGGAACGGCAGATGTACAGAGGGTATTCATGTCGGTGAGGACCTTCCTGTGGGTACATATTATTTTATTTTAGTAATTGATAATAAGGAAAAGCAGGTTGGTTACATTACCATCAACAGATAGGATGAAAACATTGAAGGAATTTTTATTGCTTATTTGCCTGATGGTTGTTTCGGCTTCAGTAAGCGCTCAGCAAAATGCCATGTATTCGCAGTATATGTTTAATACTCTTGCCATTAATCCAGCCTACGCCGGAAGCCGGAACGTTGTATCTGCAACAGGACTGTACAGAAGCCAGTGGAACGGAATTGAAGGTGCGCCTGAAACTACTACTCTCACGGTAGATGGAGCTTTAAACAATAAACGCATAGGTCTGGGTTTTCAACTATACAACGACAAACTCGGAATTACAAAAACAACAGGAGCGGCAGCGAGCTATGCTTACCGTATCCGGATGAACGAGGCTTCCTTGTCATTTGGCCTGCAGGGAAGTGTATCACAATATGTTGCCGATTTTGCCAGTGTATCCCTGGGCAGTCAGAGTTCTTACGATCCCGCATTTGCCAACAATGTTAACAAGGTCCTTTTCAATTTTGGAACTGGTATTTACTATAACTCAGACAAGTTTTATCTGGGCTTGTCAGCTCAGGACCTTTTAAATAATAAGCTGACGGAAAATAATGACGCTGCCGATAGCACCATGGGGAACAGGAAATCTGTACATCTGTTCCTTGCTTCGGGATATGTGTTTACGCTGACGGATGATTTTAAACTGAAACCTTCATTTCTGGTGAAGGGAGTAAAGGGCGCCCCCTTAGAAGCAGATTTGAATGCGACATTGTGGATAAAGGATGTGTTGGCGATAGGTGCTCAATACAGGAGCAGCGCCGATCTGGCGGGTATACTTGAAATACAGGCGTCGCCTCAAATCCGTATAGGATACAGCTATGACCATAGCGTAACACGTTTAAGGAGTTTTAATAGTGGAAGTCACGAAATCATGCTCAGGTATGAATTCGGTTCGCGCAGGGGCAAGATTTTATCACCCAGATATTTCTGAAACAGAATTTATGAAGCTTAAGATATTTATAACGGTCCTTTTCATTACTTCCCTGATTTACCGGCTGGCTGCTCAATCTTCAGACAAAGAAACGCCTGAGATGAAAAAGGCAGTTGCGGAGTATAGCTCTTTACGATACTTATCTGCAATTCACCATTTGAATGCTGTCCTGGAGAGAGACACTGCTAATGTGAGAGCCATGGAAATGATCGCTTTCAGTTACCGTCAGGTTAAAAACTATGATGAGACGCTTTTCTGGTATGAGAAGTTAAGCCGGCAGGCATCTTTAAAAGCAGACTGGGCGCTTTACTTCGCAGAAGCGCTTGCCAGCAAGCAACAATACGAAAAATCAGAACAATGGTACCGCAAATATCTCAGTATCATGCCGGCTGATAAACGTGCATCAGCCTTTTCCAGGGCTGACTTAAACAGCTTTACACAGGATAATGGGTTTTGGAAGGTTGCCTACTCCAACCTGAATACTGCAGCCTCGGAATATTCTCCCTTATATTACAAGGATGGACTTCTGTTCAGCAGCAACCGTCTGCGTAAAACTGTGTCCGGACGTGTTTTTCCATGGGATAACACACCGTATTCTAATTTGTACCATGTTGCCAGACTTAAAGATGTTAAAGATGCAAATACAGATAGTATTAAGAACATAGCCTTTAAGGGCAGGGGAAAGGCATATAAATTTAATAACGACGATACCGAACCCACCAGCAACGACAGCAGAACACTGGGGCAATACAATCCGGCTATCTTCATGGATACACTTGGTCTCGCAATGAATTCGGCAGGATTGGCGAAACCCCTGATGGGAAAGGTGAACACAAAATATCACGAAGGTCCGGCCTCAGTGTTTCCCGACGGCTCGCTCATATTTACCCGAAATAACTTTTACAAAGGAAGAGAAGGCAAAAGTAAAACAGGCATCAACAAGTTGAAACTCTATATTGCCAGTGGTAGCGGCTTAACGAAGATAACAGAGTTTCCTTATAATAGCGACGAGTATTCGGTCGGCCACCCGGCGCTCAGTAAAGACGGAAACATCCTGGTTTTTGCGTCCGACATGCCACAGGGTTACGGTGGCACTGACCTGTATTATTGCGTCCGCTCGGGAGCGGGGCAATGGACACGACCGGTAAATCTCGGCAAGCAGATCAATACAGAAGGTAACGAACAGTTTCCATATCTGGCAAATGACGGCACCCTTTTCTTTGCCTCAACTGGTCACGTAGGTTTGGGCGGACTGGATGTATTTGAGGTAGCGTTAAAGGATATGAAGCCTGTTCACCAACCTCGTAATATGGGAGTTCCTGTAAACTCATCTGCTGACGACTTCGGCCTGATAAGAAGTGATGATGCAAAGAGTGGCTATTTCAGCTCCAACCGAAGGGGTGGAGACGATATATACCATTTCAGTCAGGCAAGTACTAGGGTCAGAATTGAAGGCACTATAAAGGATGCAAGAACCAAACTTCCTTTAGGCGGAAGCCGGCTGCTGATGCGTCATCTGGACGGTACGGATACCGTACGAACAGATGCCAAAGGGCAATTCAACAGGGATCTGGCGAAGGAAAGAGATTATGAAATTACCGGTCAGAAGTTAGGGTACGTAAGCCAGATGGCCTTTACTACAACGGTCGGCATCACAAAAGACTCGGTTATCAGGATGGATATCTTACTGAATAAAACCGAGAGCCTCCAACACTATGTGATTGGCAACTGTGACTCTCTTAAACGCGTTTTCTCTGTTCAGAATATTTATTATGATCTGGACCGTTCCGAAATACGTTACGATGCCCGGCCAGCACTCGACGAGCTAGCAGCGCTAATGAAAAAGTATCCTGAAATTACTGTAATTACATCCAGCCATTGCGACAGCAGGGCTTCAGAAGAGTATAACAGAAATTTATCCTTGCGCAGGGGAGAGGCAGCCAGAAGCTATCTTATCAGCAAAGGGATCAGCGCTTTACGTGTGAAGGTTGAGTATTACGGTAAAACACGCCTTGTTAACCGTTGCTACCCTGGGGTAATCTGTTCCGAACAGGATCAGCAACTAAACCGGCGCACTGAATTTGATGTAATTTTGAATGGCGTAAATCTGACGCAGCTAAACTGCAACGATTAGGAGTTTTTACGCAGTTGAGCCTCCGGCATAAGATGATCGCCGCTCCGCAATTTGAAGTTCTAATAACTCCCTCAGTTTACGACTGAAGGTTTCCTCTTTCATGCCAATAAATGCTGCCAGTATATTCTGCGCCACGAAATTTAGTATTCCGTGGTAGGTGTCCAGCAGCCATTCTACTTTCTCTTGCGCGTTTGCATCTTTCAGAAATGTTAACGACGAATACATGTCTTCTAAAATCTCTATGCGTTTTTTATGAATAAGTGTTTCAAGATACCTCTGCTTTGTTAACAGCTGGTGATAGTTCTCAATACTGAGCTCTTGCAATACAGAACCTTGAGCAACTACCAGGTTTTCATTGGAGATGCCCGGTGCATAGCTGGTAGAGTTGTAAAAACTCCTCTTATCTGTAATCCAATGTCCTGCTCCTACCAGAAAGGGAACAAAAAGCTTTTTGTCGTGATAGTGATACAAATAAG
>DALYUO010000120.1:0-4558 GCA_031981225.1 Pararcticibacter sp. | reverse complement strand
CGTAGCCTGATTCAACGTAATAGATAGCACGGTTTGGTGACCCTTCTGTCAATAAGGTGGTCTGATTTTCGAAGTTCCTTCGTAAGCAATATTTCAGGATAAGCTGATGGATCTCCGCAGGTGAAGGTATTATTAAATTACTATAATCCGACGGGGGAATAGGATAAGAACAGGAATCGTTCGAACTACTCATAAGGTCATCTGTTAGGTAATCAGCTAGCCGCACCAGTCGCCGCAGTGAGATATAGATGATTATTGTTTCGTTAAAGTTTAAGTAAACAAAAAAAAGCAAAAAAGATTATGAAACCTAATACAGCATCTTTTAAATTTCAAAAACCTGACCTTTTTCGGGTATTACAACATGATATCCTGCTCCTTCAAGCTCTGTCTTCATGGCCTCCATGCTAGCAGGTTCGCCGTGAACAAGGAAAAGCTTTTTCAGTAGCTCTTTATCCTGCTTCTGAACGAGGTTTACTAAATCTGCATGATCTGCGTGCCCGCTGAATAAGTCGGTTTGCCTTATAGTGGCAAAAACAGACAACTCCCGGTCACGAAGATGTACTACTGGGTCTCCTCTTAATAAACGATGCCCTAACGTCCCTTTTGCGCTATAGCCTATAAATAAAATTGTACAGTAATAATTCTGGATATTATAAAAAAGATGATCCTGAATACGTCCTCCTTCAAGCATTCCCGCAGAAGAGACTATGATGCATGGTTCGAGGTAATTAGAAATATGGCGGCTTTCCTTCATGTCCTGTACATAAAACAGGTTTTCAAATTCAAATTCGTCGCCGCGACGCTTATAGAACTCATGTGCGTCGTCGTTCAGCATAGGGTGATGCTTTCGAAAAATCTCAGTTGCGTAATTTGCCAGAGGACTGTCGACAAATATTTTAACTCGCGGAAGGAGACCTTCAGAAAAGATTTTGTTCAGGGAGTATACCAGTGCTTGAGTGCGTCCGATGCTAAAAGCAGGTATAATCAACCGGCCCGGGTTTTTAATGCAGGTTTCTTCTATATTTCTGACCAATACCTGTTCTACAGTTTCGTCTTTACTATGATACCTGCCTCCATATGTCGATTCGCACACCAGGAAATCTACAGATGGAAGGCTGGAGGGATCGACCATTACAGGATAATTCTTACGGCCCACATCGCCGGTGAATGCTATCTTTTTCTCAAAACCATGCTCTTGTACCGTAAGCACCACCGAAGCTGCACCAAGCAGGTGCCCGGATGGTATCAGTTCAGCAGTAACATCCCCGTTAAGCCTGAATGGCTTACTAAAGTCTATTGTGACGAAGCGCTCTGAAGTGTCCATAACGTGCTTTTGAAAATACAAAGGCGCGGAGTTGCCATTTCTGTGCTTCCTTTTCGACCGGCGGCGTTGCTTGTTCATATAAATATTCACAGAGTCGAGCAGCAGCAATTCGGTGAGATCGGCTGTAGGAGGGGTGCAAAGTATCTGCCCTTCAAAGCCTAGGCGAAGTAAGGTTGGAAGATTGCCGGAATGGTCTATATGAGCATGGGTGAGGATAACAACATCGATATCTTCCGGTTCGAAAGGGAAGTATGCGTTTTCCTCAAGCCTCGTTTCCCTCTCATAATCAAGTCCGCAGTCAATGAGTATTTTGTAATTATTTACTTCAACAAGATGCATGCTGCCGGTTACCTGGCGTGCAGCGCCCCAAATGGTTAACTTCATGAGATGAATAAATCAAATGATCAATACGAATCAGAGATAAGCTACTAGATTACGTAAAGATACAAAACTAGTAAAGATCTCCGGCTGATGGCTTACTGTAAAATTGCTGATAGGATCAAACTTCGAACTGAAGCTGGCTTAAATAACGGTAAAGGCCTTCTTCGTTCCTCATCAGCTCATCATGGGTACCCGACTCTACGATGTTACCTTTTTCTAATACAATAATCTTATCGGCTTCGCGTATTGTCGAGAGGCGGTGCGCAATGATGATGGAGGTGCGGTTTTTCATCAAAACTTCCAGCGCTTCCTGTACCAGCCTTTCTGATTCTGAATCCAGTGAAGACGTTGCCTCGTCCAAAATAAGTATCGCCGGATCTTTGAGCAAAGCTCTTGCGATAGCAATACGCTGACGCTGTCCTCCCGAAAGTTTTACTCCTCTTTCGCCTACCATTGTATTGTAGCCTTCGGGAAGTGCATTTATGAAGCGGTCGGCATTTGCCTTTTCAGCAGCGGCTTTAATCTCCTCCTCGGTAGCATCCAACTTTCCGTAAGCAATATTTTCCCTGATTGAACCTCCGAAAAGCAGTACATCCTGAGGTACAATTGCCACTTGATTACGGATATCGGTAAGCGCATAACGATCGGCAGGCTCGCCATCGAAAAGCACCTCGCCGTTTTGCGGGTCATAAAAACGCAGGATCAGCGACGCTATAGTGGATTTACCAGCACCACTGGTGCCTACTATCGCCACTTTTTCACCTGCTGTTGCCTTGAACGACAAGCCCTGCAATACGGTTATTTCTTTACGGGATGGATATGCAAACTCAACTTTATTAAATTCGAGGTCACCTTTAATGAAACGCCGCGTCGCATTTTCCGAAGCTATTATATTAACTGGCTCATTCTGTTCGTTAAGTATCTCAATCACCCTTTCGCTCGATCCCAGCGCTTTTTGGACATTTGCATAGAGCTCGGGGAAAGTGCCCATGGCAGCTCCTACAAACATCGAATAAAGGATGTACATGGTTAAATCACCGATAGTTAAATCACCTCTTAACACTAATATTGAGCCATACCAAATAACCCCTACAATAGCACCAAACAAACAAAATATAATAAAAGATGCAAAACCTCCTCTTAAGGTAGCTCCCTTTAAGGCAATCTTAACAACTTCGCGAAGGGTTTTATCATAGCGGCCTGCTTCATATGCTTCGTTCGTAAAGGCTTTCACATTGCTAATACCCTGAAGGGTTTCTTCTACCACTGTATTCGATTCAGCCAGCTTATCCTGCGCCTGTTTTGAGATTTTCCTGATCTTACGACCAAGAAATACTGCCGCTATGATCAGTATTGGCAATATTGAAATATTAAACAGCGTAAGCTTAGGTGATACAAATACCAGCAGACCAATTCCGCCTATGAGTAATATCACCTGCCTGATCATTTCAGCCAGCGTCGTGGTGAGAGTATCCTGAATTTGCGAAAGATCAGAAGAAAGCCGGCTGTTTAACTCACCAACCCTGCGGTTGGCAAAGAAGTTCATAGGCAATGTTATTAGTCGGAAGTAGGTATCCCTCCTGATGTCTGCTATTGTCTTCTCTGCTACTTCAACAAATAACCGAATCCGGAAAAAGGAAACAAACGACTGAAAAAAGAGAATAACAAAAGCCATAATCCCGATGGCGTTTATACTGGAAGGTATCAGCCAGTTTTTGGGTTCGCCTTTTGCAGCGTCTATCATAGCGCCCAAAAGTGCAGGTAACACCAGTCCGGTTATACTCGACAGAAAAAGAAAGACCAAACCCAAAATAAACTTCCATCGGTAGGGCTTAAGATAGGAAAGGAGTCCCGAAGCGGTCCGAAGCGACTGTTTATTGATTTTAACTTTGTTAAGTTCTAGTTCAGGTGCAGTGCCGCTATTGAATCTGTTTCTCGCCATTTAATCCTTTTATAGTGCCTGGAAAAAGCCAACAAAAATACCCTTTTTATTCGCTGAAGGAGTCGGGAATACATCAACTGCACGTCATTTTTTTGCTTCCGGAGCGGTCGTTTATATTGTTCATTTTATTTCAATAATGACATTCGTCACAACAAAACCAAACATAACAGGTTATATTTGCGCACGATGACAGCCTGAGGCTTTTATCTAAACGACTAATCATTAAACGAAGGTGAGACCATATTTGATGTTTATAGATACTGAGGCCTCAGGACTACCAAAAAAATGGAACGTTCCTTACTCTCAGGATGATAACTGGCCCCATATTGTTCAACTGTCATGGCTGATCTGCACCAAAGACGGAAAGGAAGTGAAGCGGCAGGATTATTATATCAATAATAACGATTTTAAGTCCGCGGCTTCTGCTATACAGATTCATGGAATCACAGAGGAATTCAGACAACGGAGAGGGAAAGACCGCTCCACTGTAATGTCGATACTTGCCGCCGATCTGCTTCAATACTCGCCCCTTATCGTTGGCCATTTTACTGAACTTGACCTCCATATGATAGGAGCTGACTTTTACAGGTCGGGAATGGAAAACCCTGCACTTGAACTACCGTCGTTTTGCACGATGATGGCTACAACTCATTATGTGCGCAATCCTCAGATGAAGTATGTCCGCCTCGGTGAGTTATATTCAACGCTATTTCACAGGAAGCTCGAAAATCAACATAACGCGCTTGCAGATGCAAAAGCTACGGCCGACTGCTTTTTCGAACTCTTAAAAAACGGCGACATTACCGACGCAAAAATCGAGCGTCAGCAGGCGGAGATGGTGAAGGTGAAAGCAGAAATAAAGTCTGCCGGGTACGGAATTCCGGTTTTGATTGTATTTTTGCTCACTGTTT
>DALYUO010000119.1:11418-15374 GCA_031981225.1 Pararcticibacter sp. | reverse complement strand
ATAGCAAATGAATACACTTCCACGCTTGAAAGAGCTAAGCAAGATGATCGAAGGATGCCGACGGAAAGATTCGAGGCAACAGGAGTCACTGTACCGGACTTATGCGGCAAAGATGTACGTAGTGTGCCTTCGTTATGCCAAAGATCATATGGAGGCAGAGGACATCTTACAAACAGGTTTCATAAAAGCTTTCGATAAAATCACAACTTATAAGAATGAAGGGATGTTTGAGGCGTGGCTGCGGCGAATTATGGTGAATACCGGCATCGAAAGCTATCGGAAAAGACAGCGTGCCATTCAGGCAGAAACTATCTGCGAGGATAATTTCCAAATAATATGTGGTTTACCCGAAGGGTCACTCGAAGTTAAAGACCTGTTGAAACTGGTTCAGAAACTACCCGACAGCTACCGGACCATATTTAGCTTATATGCCATTGATGGTTATTCGCATAAAGAAATCTCTGTTATGCTGAATACGACAGAGCTCGCATCAAGAGCCGCCTTATGCAGGGCGAGGGAAATGCTGAAAAAAGCTATTCTTCGTTCCGAGAAGCGTGAACAAGTGTGCCTTGCCTGTTAAACACTAACACTGCGTCCTTCTTTAAAAACAAAAAAACCGGGAAGTCCCGGTCTGCGATTGTTCTTTTTTAAAAAGTAGTTACACTTATAGACTCTTAAGGTATGAGACCTCTCCATCGGGAGTAATTTTAACTACCATACTTTCTTTCGCATTCTTAAGGCTCGCGAAGTAAATGGTACCATAATTCCTCTGGCCGCTTAGAAGGTATAAGCCAGAATCATTCTGACCGTCAAAATCGTAGCGAACTATCTCATCAACAGAATAATCAGCATAGAACTTTTGCAACCGGCTTTTACTAACAGCAGGCAACTTGTTAAAATCTACATATTGAGTAGTAGCAATATAATCGCCATTCAAATCGAAAAATGCTGACATTTTAACTCCATCTAATGTGAATGCAGCTTTTTGAAACTGATTTGTCACAGTCCACTTAACATTGGCAGCACTCTGATATTTACTAAGGAAATTGTTCTCTGCAAAATAAGAAACTTCAGCATCCTTCTTTTCACTTTTGTTTTTATCATCTGCGTAACTCTTACCAGATAAAGCCAGAACTAAAAAGGCCAGGTAAAACATCTTTTTCATATCACTTATTTTTTATTTCTGCAACAAAAGTACAGGAATTTTAAGTAATACTAAAATATATGTTCATTTTTATGAAATTATCACAACAAATAGCCTATTTTATTAAAAATTAAAACTGAAGGTAGTTTTTTGATATTTTGATTTAGAATTTCTTAAAAGCCACGTATCGCAGGCTTAAAGCCAAATATTATTTTTTTGCCTAATAAATTGTTTTCATCATGATACTAATTAATTCTCCTTTTATAAATCCATACGGCAAATTATTTGTTAGAGTCCTACAAACATTCTACATAAACAATTGAACAACAGCTATGAAAACAAAAGCTTTTATTTTGCTGCTAAGTGCCGCACTAGGCGTAGCAGCTTGCTCCTCAAGCAGGGAGGGACAATCAGGAACTGATGCAACCACAACCGACACGACGGGAACTGGTACAGAAACAGGCACTGGAACGGGAACTGATACAGGTACTGGCACAGACACCGGGACAGGGACTGGCACTGGAACGGATACCGGAACAGGGACGGGCACGGGAACGGGTACAGATACCACCGGAACCAGATAATGTAAAAAAAGGAGAGCCATACAATTATGAGTTCTCCTTTTATCTTCTTTTCCTTATACCTCGTCTTTTCAGGTTTCCTATACCTTCAACATAAACGAAACAAGGCTGGCGCAATATTTGTAATAGGTTAAGCTCAATTGATTTCATTTAGACGGTATTAACTATGACAGCCATCCGGCGTTTTTTACTTCTTTCGATACTTTTATTTTCTTATGATTTTCTCGATGCCCAAACTCGTAGTCCGTTTACGGGACAAACTATTGGTCAGCAACGATGGGTGGATTCGGTATTTAATAACCTAAGCCGGAAAGAGCGGATCGCTCAGCTCTTCTTTGTAAGGGCTCATACGGACAGAGGTAAAGCATTCGAAGATTCTATTGCTTCATTAATTAAAAAGGGTAAAATTGGCGGACTTGTATTTTTTCAGGGAGGCCCAGTGAGGCAGTTGTCGTTAACTAAGCGCTATCAGGAGATATCGAAAACACCTCTATTAATTGCAATGGATGCTGAATGGGGCTTAGGTATGCGTCTTGACAGTACAGTCTCCTACCCCTATCAAATGACACTCGGTGCCATTCGCGATACAGGGCTTATCTACCAGATGGGAGTTCAGATAGCAAAAGATTTCAAGCAAATGGGTATGCATCTCAACTTTGCTCCGGTTGCGGATATTAACAACAACCCCAATAATCCTGTTATCGGTTACAGGTCTTTTGGTGATAATAAACACAACGTAGCAGCGAAGACGCTCGCTTATATGAGAGGAATGCAGGATGAGGGAATTTTAGTAAGCATTAAGCACTTCCCGGGGCACGGGGACACAAATGTTGACTCTCATAAAGATCTTCCTACACTTAACTTTTCAAGAGCGAGGCTTGACTCCATTGAGCTATATCCTTTCCGGGAACTAATCAAAGCGGGCGCATCGGGCGTTATGGTGGCACACATGAATATCCCGGCATTGGATAATACGCCCCATCTTCCTTCGACTCTTTCTGTACCAATCGTTTCTGGCCTTCTTAAAAATGAACTTCAGTTTAAAGGACTCATAATATCGGATGCTATGGAAATGAAAGGTGTTGTTAAATATTTCCCCAATGGCGAGGCAGACGTAAAAGCAATTATTGCAGGTAATGATATTATAGAACTATCAGAAGACACGCGCCGGGCAATCAAGCTCACCAGAAAAGCAATACGTAAAGAGCAAATAAGCTGGGATAGAATTAACGAAAGCGTGCGAAAGATATTAGCGGCAAAATACTGGGCGGGGCTTAATAAGCCAATAAACATTGATACTACTGATCTGATTCAACATCTGCAACGGTCAGAGTCTTTGGCGTTAAACCAACGTCTATCTGACGCCTCGGTTACTGTTTTAAAAAGCGACAGCCTTCTGAGGAGTCTTGACCCATCATCAAAAACGGCGGTTATCAGCCTGGGTGTGACAGAAGTCAGTTTATTTCAGAAAGAGCTAAAAAGGACATTTTCTAACTCTACTAGTTTCATCCTTTCAAAAATAGCTTCGGCAAGTGATATCACTGCCATGCTGAAGGAACTGCGAAAATACGATCAGGTTATTCTGGCCGTCCATGACTACAGAAAACGGCCACTTAGCAATCTCGACTACAACAGTGAATTAAAGATTTTCATAGCAGAACTTTCCAAGCTCAATACCGTGACCTGTGTGTTTGCAAATCCTTACTCCATTGCAGGCCTTCCCGGCATTGAATCGAGCAAAAGTATACTAGTCAACTATCAGAACAGCGATGAAGAGCAACGTTCGGCAGTGAAGGTAATTACAGGTCAAATGCAGGCAAATGGCCGTTTACCTGTTACGATCAACTCTTTTTTTAAATATGGCGACGGTATAGATTACTTCCCGGTTCCACGCTCGGTTACAGGACAGTTAACGGAGGATTAAAATCCTCCGGGCGGCCTGAAGCCCCCCTCGCGCCGTCTTTCACCATCTCTGCCTCCAGACCCGCGGTCAGACTGGTTGACCCCGCCAAACCTATTCAGCCTGTAAGCAAATGAAAACATGAAATACCGGGTCAAACGGTTGGTGCTTGATTCCATATACGTTCCGCTTTCGGAAGTTGAAGCTGTAACATTACGCGCCTCATTTAACAGGTCGTAACCCTGAAACCTTAGTCTCCCCCTGCGGTTAAAAAGCTGCTTCTCCAGATAGGTGTTAATTATAAATGGATTGGAGGTAATGGATCTGCTGT
>DALYUO010000119.1:0-11238 GCA_031981225.1 Pararcticibacter sp. | reverse complement strand
TTACCGATATTTTCCAGATTATCGTTATATGAGACGTCGTTAGTGTAATTAGCCGAGCCATTTAACCGTAAGGTATATTTCCGCTCGGAAAAAGGTTTTGACCACGAGTAGAATCCGTTAGCGGCATAATACCCATCGACGTTCAGATATTGCGTTTCCTGAATCAGATTATAGCTCGTCCCGGTTTCTCTAACCACTGGCAACTGGTACCTGACAAGGTTACTTGTAATCCGGTCGTTTATAATATTTCCACCAAGACCCACAATGAAGAAGGTACCGGCAGCCGGATCAAAATTATTATACCGAATACTTATAGTCTGGTTAAACGCCGACTTAAGATCAGGATTACCCACAATCGGCCTTTGCGGATTACTCAAGTCTACCACAGGCTGAATCTGGTTATAGCTTGGCTCGCTGCTCCTTCCTGAGTAATTGATATTGAGCGATCGCGATTTTGCAAAATTGTAAACGAACCTTGCATTGGGAAAAAAGTTGAAGTTCTTCCTTCTTACCCCCACATCATTGGTTTCTGAGTATCCTTCAAGCAAGGAAGGCTGAGCCGAAACACCGACCGAAAAATTGTAAAGTTTTTCACGATCATACCGGTAGCTTAACCCGAAACGGTTGGTGGTAAAAGAATAATCAAAAACGTTACTTAATGAATCTACCGGAACATATCCCCCCGATCCATCCAGCTCTGTAATCCTGCTGTTATCGTATGAAGAACGATTAAAATTATATGACAGATCGATCCTCGAATATACTCCTATTGGTTCGCTGTAAGTAACATTTGTTTCTGTATTAAACCGCTCGTTATTGGTATAAATACGCCGGTTTGAGACAGAATCGGTATATAAGTTTAAGTCCTCACGGTTATAAAAGCGAAATTCGTCTTCAGCATCCTGATCGTTTTTTGTATTCGAATTATTGACAGAAAAACTTACTGAAAGATTTCTGCCCCGCTTAACAAAACGATGGTTATAAAGAAGATCACCACCTATCGCCGGAGATCGTGAATCGGATAAAGATTGAGTATTTTGATCCTGCTTCGATCGCTCCATGATTACCGACGTGTTATAACTGTCGGAATTAGTACTGTTGTAGTTAAATGACGGAGAGACCTTCAGGTAATTAAGGGAGTCTATTTTGTATTCGAGATTAAAGTTGAGACGATGGCTATTATTAATGCTATTCGAATTCCTGACAGAAGAATTAGACACAGAAAATGTTGTATCGCGACCTGAGGTTTGAGTTAAGCTGTTTTGGTAGGTATCGGTATTCCTGTTTTGGATACTGTAGCTTCCGTAAATACTTACTTTCTTACTGAGCTCATCACGGAAGTTCAAGCCACCGGCTTTGGTATCGGTAATACCGGATCCCCCACCGCCACCACCACCGCCACTACGGAATCTACCTCCCCGCTGATTGCCTCCCCCGGCAAAATCAAATAAAGAAGCATTCGTATTATTTAAGTTAATAAGCCCCGAAAGCTGTCTGTCGTTGTCCATTAACTGAACCATACCTGAAAGCTGATATCGTCCATCGTTTTGAACATTCGTATTTGTACCACTTCTGGCGTCACCTCCGCCGCCAGCTATGACGTTCGCAATCATCCCCTTATTTCGGTTAGGACTTATAGTAATGTTCAGAATTTTATCAGGATCGCTGTCCCTTATCCCGCCTGCATTCGCCTGATCTCCATAATCGTCTACGATTTGAATTTTTTCTATTATTTCTGCAGGAAGGTTTTGGGTAGCTGTCTTTAAATCACCGTCAAAGAAATCCTTTCCATTCACGCGCACCCTTGTAATGCTCTTTCCCTGGGTTGTTACGTTTCCATCTTTATCCACCTCTACTCCCGGCAACTTTTTTATTACATCCTCTACCACCGAGTTTTCCCTCACGGGATAATCGCTGGCCCTGTATTCAACAGTATCTTCTTTAATGGTTACCGGTGCAGTGCCTGAAACTATAACCTCGTTCAGTAAATTACTCTGACTTTTAAGCGTTACAAGATCAAGCCTTAGAGGGGTGGTAGCATTTTTAAACAGATACCTTTGATTGAACCCGCGATAACCAAGACTGGTTACACTCAGCAGAAACTGTGATGACTGTACATTTCTGAACGTAAATTTGCCATCAACGTCCGTACGTGTAAAAAGGGAATCTTTAGCTGAAATTAGTTTTACAGTTGCTGCTATTACGCTGTTTCCGGTGGAATCTTTTATTACTCCGCTTACTTCACGGCCTACCTGGCCATAGATCAAAGCAGGAGCTCCCAGAAACAAGAGTAAAGCGATTAAATTCTTCATATTATGTTATGGACTAATTGTGTGTGTTTAGCGTTATTGTAAGACAGGGATTGTGGCTGCAAGTTTAAAACTTATTTTGGTTGTATGGCCAGAAAGATACCTATCGGCCTGATATTGCGACGAACAATCACATTCTTATTGCTGAACATATTATCACCAATGCCTGGTATACAACGAAATAGCTTCTTAACACCATTCATTTAAGAACAATGCTAAGAGTAGGGACAATAAGATTGTAACATTATTTATACAAAAAATGTCGCTGCGATATAATATCAATTAGACTGATAGCCGTGGTTTTCGCTTACTCTGGTTGTCTTTAAGAGTAGAGCTCTTCCCAGACAATTGCGATATTAACGATAGTTTCAACAGCCTTCTGCATATCCTGTACAGATACCCACTCCTGCTTTCCATGAAAGGCGTGCTCGCCCGCAAAAATATTAGGACAGGGCAGGCCCATAAACGATAAACGTGATCCGTCTGTACCTCCACGGATGCTCTGTCGCTTCGGTTGCATTCCGGCTCTTCGTATCGCTTCTTCAGCAAATCGGATAACATCGGGATGGTCGTCGAGTATCAGTTTCATATTCCGGTATTGCTCTTTTACCTCCAGCGTAAAAGACGAATTGGGATAACCTTCCAATACCTCCTCAGCAATTGCTTTAAGTATACGCTCGTGGTTAACCAGTTCTTTTTCATCAAAGTCACGCAGGATAAACTCAACACTTGCCTCTTCTACTGTTCCCCGCATAGCGACAGGATGGATAAACCCTTCCTTATCGCTGGTGCTCTCAGGCGACAGGCGATCCTTAGGAAGGAAGGATACAATCTCCGAAGCTATTTTGAGAGCGCTCTCCATATTTCCCTTCGCAAATCCCGGATGAGCGCTCACCCCCTTAACCTTAAGCAGTGCATAGTCTGCAGAAAATGTTTCATTTTCCACAGAACCACAGGTTTCGCCATCCACGGTATAAGCATATTTTGCTCCTAGCTTTTCCAGATTAACCTTATCAACACCACGGCCAATTTCTTCGTCAGGGGTGAACAGCAGCCTGATAGTTCCATGTTTGATCTCAGGATGGCTGATAAGAAAGTTTGCTGCGTCCATAATTTCGGCCAAGCCGGCTTTATTATCAGCACCCAAAAGAGTTGTACCGCTTGCCGTTATAATATCATTGCCCACCTGGTGTCGTAAATCAGGATGATCCTTTAGCCTCAGCACCTGAGATGGATCGTCTGGCAAAATCAAATCCTGTTTCTGATAATTTCTGTGAATGATTGGTATCACGCCAGCTCCGCTGCAATCAGGGGAAGTATCCATATGTGAACAAAAACAAATTACAGGAACATCCTTTTCTGTCGTTGAAGGAACGGTAGCATAAACGTACCCATATTCATCCAGTTCAGCATCGGCAATGCCCATCTGCCGGAGTTCTTCAACCAGCAAGCGGCCCAGGTTCTTTTGTTTCTCGGTAGATGGCGTAGTTTCGGAGTAGGGGTCAGATTGAGTATCTATAGTTACATACTTCATAAACCTATCCAAAACAGTAAACGAATAATTCTTTATGTTGTCCATTGTGAATCCAGTTTTATAATAGTACGTAAAAGTACGGATTGAAAACCGGGTTTAAAATTGCCATTCATTTTTCGTACTTTTCGGCCTTATGCAAGAATTTATCAGTCAAACACCGGTAGCTAGTATCATATTTATATTTACGTTAGTAACAAGTATATACGCTTTTTCAAATCCGGACATTTATGGAAAGTTCATGTTGCATCCTTACAGTGTAAGCCGTGGATCGCGCGTTTATTCCATCTTTACAAGCGGGCTGATACATCAGGACTGGGGACATTTATTCTTCAATATGTTATCCTATTACTTTTTTGCTTTTCAGCTGGAAAGAATGATAGGACACTGGCAATTTGGTGTATTGTATATTGTCAGCCTGGCCTTAAGCGACTTAAGTACCATTTTAAAACATAAAGATCATTATGGGTATAACAGCCTGGGAGCATCCGGCGCTGTATCAGCCGTGGTATTCAGCTTTATCCTTTTCAATCCCGGTGCAACTCTTTTTGTATTTTTCATTCCGATGAATGCAGTATTATTTGGCGTTGCATATCTTTTCTATAGTGCCTATGCATCGCGTCAATCAAGCCATATTAATCATGATGCCCATTTCTTTGGCGCTCTGTCGGGACTGATAATTACTATTATTCTATACCCTCAAGTGGTGGGATATTTCTTCAGGCAACTGGGCTTGGGATAGTTGTTCTATACGAAGCTAAGCGGGTGGTCGGGGTCCTTAATAATTTCAAACAAGGTATACCCCCAGGGCTTCCAAAAGTTTTCAAGTACCTGAGCGTATGTTTTTACCTGCCATTCATCATAAACCGGTTTACTTGCAATCCGAAGCGGCATCGCCTCAATATACATCGATTCGGCAGTTGATAATACAGAGTATTCGGGCAAGCGGTTAAACAGATAAGCTGAATAAAAGAACCGTGCGCAGATTTCTTCGAACTGAACCGGTTCAAGGACAGAATCCTTCATCCTGGCTAAAACTTCACGGTGATAAAAAGCGCTCTCTCCATTGTCCTGTAAACAAACAACGAAACCGAAATCATTCATTCTCAGTGAAAATACGAGGGTGTTGATTTCGTCGCGATAAATAAATGTTTCAGCAGGATTATTTACCTGAAACACGCGGATGGTCCATGGAAGAACGCCTTCAAACTCTACCGGCCTGATAAGTGACTGGAGCATGAGGTGCAGGTTCCCAAACTTATGCATCAGTCCCTGCGAAAAGTTAAACTGCTCGCCCATCGCTTTCTGCTGCCGCATCCCGGCCCTGATCTCATAGTGAATCATGCCGTATACCTGTTTGGCAGCCCATTGAAAAAGTTTTATCTCATCAAGTTCCTTAACCGACTGATAGCCGGAATTGAACGCCTGCTCAATCTCTTCTTCCAGGTTATTAACCGACTCCAGCGCATCGAAGGAAACGGGCATCTTTATATCACTGTACGTCACCACCGATTCATCGAGCATTTTAAATGGTTTATCCGTCAGCTGAAACTGCTTCATCATCCACTGAGGAAAAACATTTATTTGATGCTCAGCTGGCAGACCGGTTAAAAAGCATATTCTCTCACTGAAATCAAAATGCTCAAAAGGACGAAAAACGGGCGAATTCATTTAACAAAGTTAAAAGCTTAAAGCAAAAAGAAGAAAGCTCTTTTACCATATTGTAATGATGTTCTTCACGCCCTTAATTCGCTTCCCGGAGCTCTTTAATAGATGCCGCAATCACCGTTATCTGCTGATTCAGAATTTCTTTAAGCTCGGGACCGGCACTCTGTAGTTGTCCCTGCTTACGTTGACGCAGTCCTTCGAATAATGATAGAATGAATTTATCTATACCGTACTGTTTGTATTTAATGCCTAAATCTTTAAACGTGCCGATTCTGTCCTTAATTACATTTACGTCATTTATCCTACCAAGAATACCCAGGTAAGCAGGAACCATTTCCACCTTGCTCTGCAAGTCGGCAGTCTCGTATGCTTTAGCGATATAGTCTAACTCCTCAGGACCCCCGTTTAGGGCATAGATGGTGGCTATTGCTTTACTAAGCTCGCCTTCACTGTCCTTTTCAAGGCCTTTTGCAAGATTGAAAGCGTCGGCAGGGCTGATCATCGTAATGCCTAAGAGAGCAGCACCCTGTACGGCATATGAACGGCTTTTTATAGCCACATCGAACAACTCCCGGTTTGAGGGATCTTTTAAGGAAGCGATAGCACCAACGGCGGCCGCCCTCACCAGGGTCTTTGGATCATTTTTAGCTAGTTCTGCAAGTATAGGAAGCGCCGCCGCCTTGACGGTTTCATTAGTCAGGTCGAGGGCATTAATAGCCATTATTCGCAAACCATAATAATTGTCTTTCAAAGCAGCCAGCATCACTTTGCGAGCCCCTGCGTCCTGCTGTTGTTTTTCGGCGCTTGCCTCAATAGCCTCGAGACGGTCCACATACAGAGACGCATTGAAATATTGGAATACATACTCGGTGACCGACTTGTTGTCTGTTTTGCGGGCCAGGAGCACTTTATCTGCATCCACATTCACGAGGTCGGGTTTAGACGAGAGTTTAAAACTTAGGGTATCTGTTTTGCCTCGCATCCAAACAGCATGCCTTTCCTTCTTTCCGCCTGTATAGATATCAATGGCAAAGGGCAAAATAAAAGCTTCATCTTCCTGTTTTTGCTGAAGGATCACCTTTTGGGTTTTTGAGGCTTCATCCCAAGTATAATCAATACTCAACACCGGATGCCCCGACCTGAAATACCATTGGTTAAAGAACCAGTTAAGATCTTTTCCGCTCACTTCTTCCAGGGCGAGTCTGAGCTGATGTGCTTCACCATTTCTAAAAGCATTCTGTTTGAGATATAGGTTCAGCCCTTTAAAAAAGGCATCCTCACCTAGATAGTTCCGAAGCATATTTAAAATACGCCCGCCCTTCTGGTAACTTACGAGGTCAAACATGTCCTCTTTATCCCGATAGTGGAAACGGACGAGCTTTTTGGCTGCATCTTTCTCAGATCCCAGGTATGATTCCATGGCCTTATAGCCATGAGCATCACCTTTATCTTTTCCGTATTTATATTCATTCCACAGCACTTCACTAAAATCTGCGAATGATTCATTGACTGTCAGGTTGCTCCAGCTTTCGGCAGTGACGTAATCGCCAAACCACTGATGAAATAACTCATGAACGATAACGTCCTCACCCTTGTTTTCATCCAGAAGTTCCCGGTCCGTTGCCTGAACAAATTCGCCGTGCAGGGTTGCCGTGGTATTCTCCATAGCGCCGCTTACAAAGTCGCGCACTACAATCTGCGAATATTTGTTCTATGGAAAGTCGACTCCAAGCTTCTTCGAAAAAAACTCCATCATCTCTGGAGTATGTCCAAAGATCTGCTTTGCATAAGGAGCATAGGCCGGCTCGAGATAATAATTCACTTCTTTATCGCGCCACTTATCTTTATATATTTTGAAGTCGCCGACAGCCATCATAAAAAGATATGGGGAATGAGGAAGGTCCATCTTCCATGTATCTGTACGGGTGCCGTCCACGTTATTTTTTTGCAGAACCAGGCGACCGTTCGAAAGAGTAGCATATTTGGAAGGCACTGTCATACTTAATTCAGAAGTAGTTTTCTGATTAGGCCTGTCTATTGTAGGAAACCATACAGATGAGGCTTCCGTCTCGCCCTGCGTCCATATTTGTATCGGCTTCGTCTTATCTTTACCGTCAGGATTAATAAAATACAAGCCTTTAGCGTCTGAAATGGCTGCACTACCCTCTGCCTTAAATTCGTCGGGCTTTGCAGTATAATCCACAAAAACAGTGTATTTATCGGTTTGCCTGTAGTTTCTATCAAGCTTAACAGAAATTTGCTTCCCGTTATAAACATATTTAAGCGGTGTTAGTTTAGTACCAGCAACGAGAGCCACATTTTTTATATACATGCCTTTGGCATCAAGCTGGAGGGAATCTGTGGAATAAAAATGAGGTTTCAATGTAATCCACGCTTTTCCGTAAAGATATCTATTGGAATAATCAAAGCGGACATCCAGCTTTGTATGTACCAGATTGTTAATCTTTTCGGGGGTTTCTCTGTAAATTTCTGCTGACGGGTGCTGTCCTTTAATATCCTGGGTAAAGGCATTTGTGTTTAACGCTATTGCCGCAGCAAGTAACAGCACTTTTGCTGTCGTGATCACACTATTATTCATATGTTAAAAAGCTCCAATACTAACACTATTTTAAACTTGTTAGTATAATTATGTCCTAAAATGTTACAAGAGCTCAACAGAAATCAGATGGAGAGGTTTAAATTCCAATCTGTTATTTCTTATAGCTTTTAGGGTCAAGAGCTTTCGGCGTCCATGCATTCAGGAACTCAAGTACCTTTTTTACACTATGGCCTTCACCCTGCTCCAGATATGCACTATTTTGTGTGTGAAGGCGATTACCCTTTCCGTCGAGGATTACAAAGACGGGAAAGCCGAACCGTTGCGGAAAACCGAGTGTGGCAAGAGTCCCTTCATTTCTATTTTCCTTGCTATAGTTTACATGTACTACTATAAAGTTATTATTAACTACGCTGCTTAGCGTGTCGTTGTCTATTATGAGCTTATTAAAACGTAAACACCATACACACCAGTTTCCTCCGATCTGAAGAAATACATGTTTACCTTCATTCCCTGCCCGTGATACCGCATTAGCGATATCAACACTTGCATTAGCTGAAGGATTATATAATTGTGCAGTTTGTGCGGAAGCGCTTAATGCAAATACTGCTGACAGTATAAGTAACAAAATTCCTTTTTTCATATCATTAAAGTATCCCGGTGTATCATTGTCGATTCTCATATCGCTTTATAACCAACCAGACAAATATAACATCAGAGTATTATTCAGTCCTTAACATATTTTAACAATTCGGCTGTTAAACCATTCACCCGCTTAATCATCTATTCAATAAAACACAGAGAAATGAAAAAGATAATTTTTACTGCCCTCTTATTTGTGGGCTTTACAACTTTAGGGTTTTCACAAGATAGACCTCAAAGAGAAAAGAAAACACCGGAAGAACGCGCACAGTTAATGACCGATAATCTCGCAAAAAAACTTTCATTGACGGAAAAGCAGAAATCCGAGGTTTATAAGATTAATCTCGACAGGGCAAAGGAAATGGATAAATCTTTCGCCAAAAGTAAAGACGAACGTAAGCAGGCTTTCGAGCAGCAAAAAAAACAATTTGAAGCGTCTGAAGAGAAATTAAACAAAGTACTTACAGACGATCAGAAGAAGACGTATGCTGAACTTAAAGCCCAGCGCATGGAAAGGATGAAAGCGCATAAAGGTGATTTCAGAAAAAAGGGGAGAGGCAAGAAGGCTGGTGCATCTGAGCAGGAGGGTTAATTAACAGAGTTGGTGATTAAGCGAAAAAGCGGTGGATATTCTGCCGCTTTTTTTTGTTATCTGAAGATTGCCATGAAACTGTCATACGATGAATATTAAGCCGTATAAGCTTCTACATCGCTGATCACCGTTTGTTTCTCAAACATTCCTGCGTATATTTGCGTTCCAAAAAAATCATTTAGTAGCAAACAATGAGAGAAATACAGTTCAGAGAGGCGCTTCGTGAAGCAATGAACGAAGAGATGCGTAAAGACGAAAAGATATTCTTAATGGGTGAAGAGGTTGCTGAATACAATGGCGCATATAAGGTAAGCCAGGGTATGCTGGCTGAATTTGGGCCAAAACGAGTGATTGACACCCCTATTGCTGAACTGGGGTTTGCGGGTATTGGTACCGGAGCTGCAATGAACGGATTACGTCCGATCGTTGAGTTCATGACCTTTAACTTTTCTCTAGTTGCTATTGACCAGATAATAAATGGTGCCGCAAAAATTCTTTCGATGAGCGGCGGTCAGTTTTCTGCTCCAATTGTGTTCCGCGGACCGACTGGCAACGCAGGACAGCTGGGAGCGCAGCATTCACAGAATTTTGAAAACTGGTACGCTAACTGCCCCGGGCTGAAAGTTGTGGTTCCATCTAATCCATATGACGCAAAGGGACTATTGAAACAGTCTATCATTGACCCTGATCCGGTAATCTTTATGGAATCGGAAGTAATGTATGGGGATAAAGGAGAAGTTCCTGAAGAAGAATACTATCTCGAGCTGGGTAAAGCCCATATAGAAAAAGAAGGTACTGATGTTACTATTGTATCATTCGGAAAAATGCTATCGCGAGTGGTACATCCTGCTATAGAAGAATTAAACAAAGAGGGTATCAATGCCGAAGTGATCAATCTTCGTACTGTTCGTCCGATAGATTACGATACTATTATTAACTCTGTAAAGAAAACCAACAGACTGGTAATCGTCGAAGAAGCGTGGCCTCTTGCCTCTATTTCCGGAGAGATAGCGTTTAAGGTTCAGAAAGATGCGTTCGATTATCTTGATGCACCGGTTATCAGGGTTGTGTGTGCTGACGTTCCTCTTCCTTACGCGCCGACTTTAATCAAGGAAGCATTACCAAATGCGGAAAAAGTTGTAAATGCGGTAAAAAGCGTATTGTACGCAGAAAAATAACAGATATTAAATTTATAACAAAAAAGGCCGGCCTGAATAGGGCTGGCTTTTTTGTTATATGATAAGAAAAAGAAGATAGTTTATAAATCCAGACTTATCTGCCGTTTAATGCTTTCTTCCAGCGAAATAAATGTTTCTGTGCGCGAAATACCTTCTACGGTTTGAATATTTTCATTCAATACCTCACGAAGATGGTTGGTGTCACGACAAATAATTTTAGCAAACATGCTCCAAGCCCCTGTAGTATAATGCAGTTCTACAATCTCTTTTATCTTCACCAGCTTGGCGACTGCATCTTTGTAAGTCGAGCCTTTCTCGAGATAAATGCCCAGGTAAGCACAAACATCGTATCCGATCTTTTGTGCATCTACAATTAAATTAGAGCCTTTGATAATTCCGAGATCCTGCATTTTCTTCATCCGAACGTGGATCGTTCCACCCGAGACAATCAGCTTTTTAGCGATTTCAGTATAGGGGATTGTAGCATCTTCCATCAGTATAGACAGGATCTGCATATCCAGATTATCAATTTCTAAATTAACGCTCTTCTTTTCCATGGAATATTTGAAAGATATTAATATACCCACGAAGTAAATAAAAACTTAGCAAAAATTAAAATATTTTGTTAAAAAATTTGCAACAAATATCAAATACAGCCTATCTTTGTATAAGACAACAGAAAATAACAGTTGTTTTTACACTGTAGGGTGGTGAAACAGGCAGACACACCTCCTTGTCTCGGTGGCGGAGAATATGGAAAA
>DALYUO010000118.1:10610-15395 GCA_031981225.1 Pararcticibacter sp. | reverse complement strand
GGTATAATTTACTGTAAAACAGAATTTTACAAATCTCAGAAGATGCTATTTTCTGACGTTTTTTGACCCCTTTTTAACGCTAAAATCCGAAGGTTTCAATACCTAATTGAGTTAAAATTGATCAAAATGAAGAAAGGTCGGCGAAAATGAAGACGGTAAACACATTCGGAATCCAGTTTATTATCCGTCAGGATAAGCTGAAAGACGGCAAAGCTCCCATCTATGCAAGGATTACGGTTAACGGTGAAATTATCCATTTCGCCCTGAAGCAATGGATAAATGCAGCTTGTTGGGATCAGCGCAGAGGTATAGGAAAAGGAAAGTCAGAATCAATTAAGATGACTAATAACGGATTGGAGCAGGTGCGTATGGCACTTGGTCGCTGCTACCAGGAATTGCAGCTGAAAGGCGGTCTTGTTACAGCATCTGCTGTTAAAGATGCCTTTCTTGGTACCGATAGTGAGGAACCCAATACGCTAAGTCGGTTAGTTGAATATCACAATGAACAGGCGAAATATGAACTGGAATGGAGTACACTGAAACATTATTATGTCACGCAACGCTATCTGACCCGATTCCTGGAAGCCAAATTCCGTAAGAGGAATATCCTGCTGCGTGAGATCAACTATAAGTTCATTGCCGACTTTGAAACGTTCCTCCGGGCACACAAACCGAACGATCATCAGAAGCCGATGAATAACAATGGCGTAATGAAGCACCTTATCCGCTTACGAAAAATGACCAATCTGGCACTTCGGCTTGAATGGATCACATCCGACCCGTTTAAGAATTACAAGATCCGGCATCAAAAGGTTGAAAAAGATTATCTGACGCAGTTTGAGCTGGAGAAGATGGAGAAAAAGAGTTTCGATATCGAACGGCTTGCTATCGTAAGAGATCTGTTCGTTTTCTGTTGTTATACCGGGCTTGCTTATGTAGATGTGATGAAATTGACCGCTAATCATATCGTCCGGGGGATTGACGGCGAGGACTGGATCAAGATCCTCAGGCAGAAAACGAATATTCCGGTCAATACGCCAATTCTGCCTCAGGCTAAACAGATCATAGAAAAATATCAGGATCATTACCGGTCAGCAAAATTAGATACGGTATTTCCAGTGTTCTCGAATCAAAAAGTAAATAGCTATCTGAAAGAGATCGCAGATCTCTGTGGGATCAAAAAGACGTTGACGTTTCATATCGCCCGACATACGTTTGCTACGACGGTAACACTATCTAACGGAGTGCCGATAGAAACAGTAAGCAAGATGCTGGGGCATACCAAGGTTGCTACTACGCAGATTTATGCGAGGGTTTTAGAACAGAAGATCAGTGATGATATGAGGAGTTTAAGGAAGAAACTGGTAGGTGATGATTAAGTATGTGGTAAGATGCTCATGCAAATGTTCTTGTGCTTGTTTATGTGTATTGCTACGTGCACCCAACAGTACAATTTTCGAAACCAACTTGTGGAAGATTTGAGGTTTATTTGAAGCCTTAAATTGGCTTGAAGAATAGCTAATCCTCCTTTTTTTACAGGAAGACTACGATGCTAACTATACCTAGCAATGAAGGCTCACGTGCGGCCCCACAGCCAAAGTTTGGTCATTTTTTCCCGATAGATGATCTCCTTCATATGAGCCAGCGCCACATTGAAAGTTGTTAAACGTTCTTCTTTTGATAATTCATTAGACCGGCCCTTGGCGATATGTAGGTGCCATTTATCCAGCACCGCCTTTTCGGCGTCACTGATCGTACCATGTTTATACTTCTCGAGTAACTCTCTGATTTACTCTTCTTGCATATGAAGTAAAGAAGACCAGGACAAATAAGAGGGGAAGCAGAAGCGATAAATAATTTAATAAAATGTTAACTCATTTATCAACGATGCTATTCATATATTTTTCAATCGCCGCCAGATCGGGTATCGAAAACCGGAACCATTCTCCGCGAACGTGCTGAGAGTCGAACATTTTGTGCAGTTTTTTCTCAACCGCTGCATCGCAACACCAAACCGCGATCAGATGGACACTCGGTTCCTGTGAATGCAATGTCCTTTACCGGTAACCCAGATTTTTACTTTTGCCGATCTTGATCAAAGATGTTGGTATTGACCATTAAATAAACATAGTCTTTGCCCGCTTCCGCCTGTATCGATGGATCTGGCCGAAGAAATCACGGTAGAAACTTTTTTTATTGATCGGGTCAATTTTGAACAGACCACGCGGGGCGGCACTCAACATCACGATATCTTTGCCTTTAGATTGTGCGAGTTCCAGGCTGGATACAGTTCGAAAGCGCTGCTTTTCCAGAAATCCTCGTAGTTTGGTCTGAAACGTATTAAAAGCATCCAAAGCATCGACCTCCTGGTAGTGCCTTGCCAGCAGCATGCAAAAACGCAATAGTAATTTAAAATAATCTTTATCCCTCAAATTCAGGTTGATAATATCACCTTTTAACGACTTTGCCCGTTGATATAGAACATATCTGCGGCCAGTCCATGCACGTCGTCATACAAACGGACACCACAACAATAGTTTGGGATCCCGGCCATCACATTGTTGATCGGCCCGTTATCTGCTGCGTCCAATTTAAAAATATCGTCTTTATCCATGGTAAAACAACACTGATAAAACTTCTTATCAACCGGATCATTCATTATTTCATTTTCTTTAAAATGTAGTCCACTAATACCTTGATCTCGTCCAAATGGCACATGTGCTGACCTAATGCCTGTGTGTCTTCGTTAAGCTTATAAGACAGTTGGAGGGCTTTGATATCTTTGCTTCCGACCAGACGGTGTACCTCAGGCTGGTAATAATTTTCCAATTCCCCTTTTGACCAGATAAAAATGGCGTTATCGCGTAAACGTTGCTGTAACCGCGCAAAATGTTTTTCTCCCATCGTATCAATGATCACTTTGTGGCGGTCACCCTTGGTATAGCGGCTTTGCATGTAGCTGACCATGTCTACCAGTTCCGTGCTGTCTGGCAATAGCGTGCCGTTAAGGATTTGTTCAAAAAGGTTTTTCAGTGCCTGAGCGTCAAAAATTTTCTCGACATTTTTTACGCGCTCGTCAATGCGCTGCTCATCGACCTCCATTTGGCCGATCGCCGTTCTCATCTTGGCGATATCGTCAACGATTTCCGTCAACTTACGGTAATTGGCCAATTTGCGAACCTCGTCTTTAAAGCAATCCAAATCACCCACGATTAGGTAATCGATCTCAAAACAATCCAGTATTTTCGCATAGATCAAGAAATTTCCTTTACCGTTCACCCGCGCGACGGAGATATTTTCATAATCCAGTTTTTGCGCTACGCCGGTCAATTTATCGACGATGGCTGGTATCAGGAAAAGTTCACCTCCCTCTACTAAAATTACCTTATCTGCGAAAAATATCTCGCTATTATTAGACCAAAGGAAGCGTTTCAATTCGGTCGTCACCAAACCTGAAGTACTACGATCCAATTGCTTGGCGATCGTATGGTTACCAGCCTGGTCTTTAAAAACCCTGGTGATATTGAACAAATCCACATGTTTGAGATACTCGGTCGAATGGGTACTGATGATCAATTGCCTCTCTTGTGTTTCAGAGCCGGTCAAAAACTTGTTAAGCTCGGCTGATATCACTCTTCGCGCCTGCGGGTGCAGAAATAGTTCAGGTTCTTCGGCGATCAATAGCGAACTGTTGTTATGATATTCATTGCAATACAGTGAAAACAAAGCGATGATCAACGCGCTTTGAATGCCGGTACCTTTTTCATAGATCGGCCGGTCGATACCATCATTTACAAACAATTGCACATTCTTGTACAATTCATCCTTAGCATTATCTAAAAATTTAAAGGAAATGGCCTTATGGGCTATTGCGCCTTCCAGCAAGGTCTTGATCGTTTGAATGTTACTGGCAAAAACGATATCTACGCGCGTTTTGATCTCGTCCGCACTTTTGGTGATTAGCTCTTCATAACTTTTTCCGGAACCTTCATCGATCTGAACTTTATTTTTGTTCCATATCCCCGTAACGAGTTTGCCAAACCAGGTATAATGAACCAGGCGCAATTCAGTCTTGTGACTGCGCGTGGCGCTGATCACCGTGGTAGTGAGTAACGAATCACGTAGTTTTTTGGACAAGAAATGGCTAATCCAGAAATGGCCCTCGGCACATTGCACGATCAGGCCAAATCCCATCTTTTCTTCGTCGGCCCTTGATTTACAAAAGAAAACTTTCAGCCGCCGGGCCGTGTGAACAAATTCATGAAGCTCGGCCGCGGGCAGCCATCTGGTCTTCCGGACACGTCCGCTCACGTAGGTTTCCAGGATATCTATTTCTGCCCGGCTTTCCAGCTCATCTAGACTTTCAAATAAATCATAGTTCACCACAATGTTGCCGGAATTCTGATCCTTATAATACAAATCGGCCGGTTTGCCTATCCGCGAAAAGGCGGTTTGCTTTTTGATACTTAGGATTAATTCTTTATCCAAGTCACGCCCTTCCAACGTCACTTCCAGGAACATATGTTCGGCTGCTATTTCGATGACTTCCCCGGTATCCTCGTCCATACTTTCATAAGTGTAAAAGTCATTATCCCCGATGGGCTGAAAGGTAGGGAATTTCTCACCCACCAAAATTTCAATGCCCTTGATGATGTTAGATTTTCCGCAATTGTTCTTACCAACAATAACGTTCTTGCCATTTGCCAGGCGGACGGTTACCTCCTTAAGACTACGATAATTTGAAGCAAAAAACTGTGAAATATACATTTAGGTTGGAATTTAGCT
>DALYUO010000118.1:8515-10600 GCA_031981225.1 Pararcticibacter sp. | reverse complement strand
TCGAAATTAAGGAATTAAAATCTCATTTTTTCGCACCGGAATAATTACTGACATGCGTGTAACTGGTATATCCCAAATCATTGAGCTGGTTCTTCACTTCCTTGCGATGTCCCTCGTTTTAAATGAACGTTCAAAAGATACGATTGGTGTCACCGAACTGGTGCTCACTAAAACGCGAACCGTTACGATGATATTCTACGCAAACAACAGCATGTGTGAGATTATAATCGATGTAGAAGTGTGTAACTTCAGCAAATGGACCATCCGCCGCAGTTTAAATGGGACAAGATCTAATGAATCTTTAAGTGTCAGCATTGGCATTTTCCCTTTTCGTAATAATGCAATAGAACATTTAATCCTTTTATTCCTATGGCTGAATACACCGTAGTTCATAAATAACTCTCTCGGCTCGGAAGCCGTATTTTTCTTGTATTCAACAATTACCCCCTTTCCATTTATCTATTGGTAGGAAATAAAGGGGATCACTTTCCCCAATATATCAGCAGGCTTGACATTGTGATGTTGTCATTGTAAAGAGTGAATCTTAATGAATGAAAATGAAACCGTGTTAGGTAAATTACGTCTGCGATATTTTTAACCATTATAGTGCTGTTTAGGTTATTGGTATCTATTAAACCAACAAATCGATGTTTTTTTTAAACAAAATGTATTTAGCACTTTGCAATTTACTTAAATTCTTTCGCTGAGGCATCAAGCTTTTTTAACTCTTTAGTTGCTTAAAGTAGCCAGCAGCCTCATCGCGTTTGTTCGGCTTCAGATTTGCATAGTAGAGAATTGAGGAATGACTCACTATTTGCTATTAGTCGGGACAGCGCAGAACATTAACAGCGAAGACATAAGCGGAGTCGCCAATAGCTATTCATGGGCGGATGCAATATGAACCTGGATAATTTCTATGTCCTTTTTAATTTGCGATCGGCCAAAAGATTTAATTGTTTCTATAGCCTTGTCATGACACACCTTTAATTTCAAGTGGCTGCCACAGGGGCATTTATCGTTTCTGCCCAAGCCCTGCTTATTGAATATTTGGGTTAATGTTTGTAAAGTTGCTTCGACGGAAGGCATATTCAATTCTTCAATATAGTATTGAATCACGCCGGCAGTGTGATGCGCATATTCGGCACCCGCATATTCTTTACATTCAAGCTTATGTATCTGATTCGCGAAAAAAGTATATACTTTTTCAGCAATGAAATCTCCAAGATAAATACCCCTTTTAGATAAAGCAATCAAAGAATGTTCTGCGTCCAGGCAGCATAAACCTTCAGGGGATATATGCCAGTCAATATGACGTGGAATAATAATACTGCGTTCCGCAACTACCGGTATACTGTAAGGGTAACCACAGGGAACAAGCATTGTAATTTGAAAGGTGTTCCAGTATGCACCCGCTGTATCACAAATATCAAGGTCGCCCGTGATCACCCACATTTTAAGTTGGGCGTTCCATCCATAGCGCAGCTTTGGGAAACGCTCCTTGGCAACGGCAAAGTCCCGTTCAAAAACAGACTTGCCTTTATTTAAAATCATAAAATGGTTTACTTGCCGCCGCAATCGGTGCAAGGTTAGCAATGTTCCTGTTAGGCATCACAGTCGCCTTGTGTTTTAGCTGAAGCTGCCCTGATAAATCTGTTGCAATAAAGTCCTGCCTTTTAAGAAACGCCAACCAATTGAAGTCGTACTGAGTGTAGTTAAACCGTTCGTCAGGAATCTGAAAAATGTATCGGTCATTCTCGTTCTTTGTGCGATGGCAAACCGGTGTATAAAACTCTGCCAGCGCCGAGCTCTCATTCTTAATATGGTCACCCACGACAATACCATTACTCAAAGCTGACGATTGCATTTTACTGGCTAAGCTGGTATGTAAACTGCAAGTAGTTACCTCACTGATATCACCGATACCGGCCATACCCCAAATTACATCTCTGTCATAACCCAGGTCAATTCCTATTCTGGTGTAAATGTTCTCAATACCTTGTTCAAGAAAGAGCTTTTTCAAATCCTCCTTAACAAAATAAGTGAACACGCTCGCAAATTGTAATGCGCGTTCTACTGCCAGTTTCG
>DALYUO010000118.1:5704-8505 GCA_031981225.1 Pararcticibacter sp. | reverse complement strand
CGCCAAAATAAACGAACAGGCCGTCTCCCTGTAATCGATGCCCATAGCCTCCAAAAATAAGACAGGTGTGGATAGCCGCCCGCTGAATGGTATTGGTGATTATCCACACTGTACGGGGCGTGTACTTTTTAAAGAGGTTTGTCGACCCTTTAATGTCAACGAACATGGAGACAATATAATGGTCTTCCAGGCTTTCTGAATGTTTTAGGTGAGCAAAATCCGGGTGTAAGCCCAGTGCCTGGTCAAAGTTTGGCGTCAGGCCAAGCTCTCTTGCGAAGTCCGCCAGATTTGGCAATAGGCGTTTCTCAGGTACTTGTTGATTAAACACTTTGAAATCCATGCCTTTTTGCAGGCTTCTTTCAGCATAAGACAAGTTCTCATAAAGCTTGCCTGATTTGGGGTCCGCAGCCATAGCAGCTCGGATCGGTTTTAAATAATCGTCGAAAATATGCATATTATTGTTTTAAGTTACAAAGGATTATAATAAAAAGAGGGACAAAAAGGCAGAACTGAATGGTGAATAATATACCTGCATCTTTCAGTTTTATAAACTTACCACACAGTCCGCATGCCAGTTGATGTACCTGGCTTCTTAAGTCATTCAATTCATCTTCTTCCGTACATTGGGAAGCTGATTTCGCGCAAAAACTCGTCGAATCCATACATCCAATCGCGCCGAAAAAGTGCAGTGAATCAGTATCCTTACCTAAATAAGGAGTTGCTGCCAGAATCACGATAATCATAGTAGCAACCCCTAATCCGATAAGCACCTTCAGCAGCGTGTGTACCCAAAAGCCACAATTCACCAAGGGGGCTATCACGAAATATCCCGCAACCAGTCCGCCAACAATGAAGGTGCTCAGTCCAAGAAATACGGAACTTTTGTTATTGACACTGTCATAATAGTGGTCAAACCGGTCTATGCAATATTTTAGTCTTTCTTTTTCCATTACCCTTTAGTGTTTTTAGGATCGTTACCGTAAGAATTTTTCTCCCTGAACTGTCCATGTCTGTTTTGAATAGTCAATTCAGATTGATTCCTGATCGCCTGCTGTCTCCCTGCATCGATTGCTTGCTTCTGAGTATCAAAAGTCTTAGTTACACGCTGTGTGCCGGCTGTCCTGGTGGCCCATTCATTGCCATGTTTCACGACGAATACATTTTTGTTGCTTTTCATATACTTATATTATGTTTAATGTTAACTTCACACCATAGACGGTGTCCTACCAATGGTACTAAATCCATTACCAACGGTTTTGGGTATATTCAGTTGAATAGCGTTATAAATGGCCTGGCAAGATTTAGATTCAGAAACAAGCGAAGACCTTGTTGTCTACCTCGGTTGGATCAATGATCCTGAGTTAGTGCAACAAGCGCAGGACGCATTTCAGGCATTCTGTTTTCGCTTTCAGGCCGATATCGTGAAGAAATGTAGGGTCATCAGCAAGAACAGAGGATATGACAAAAACATCGCAGACGACATCGCACAGCGGACATTCGAGCGGTTCCTTAAGTATCCTAACTTTGACTTTAAAAAATCCAAAGCCAGTAATTACGATGCAGGACTAAAGTTATACCTGTACCGAATTGCGGAAAACCTATTCAATGATTTTTACACCGAGCAACATAGCACAAATCCTAATCCCTATATGGGCGACGAAGATTTGGTTTATGATATGCCCTCGATCGAGAATATTTCCGGCAAAACGGAACAACTCCGTGTGTTAAAGCAACAGTATGAACTGATACAGAAAGCGCTAGATCGCCTTTCTCCGAAACACAAGATCATATACCTAACCTACCAGCAACATGCACAGCAGGGATTTAAATTACCGAGAAAATTGACCGAGAAGCTCCGAACGGAGTTGCAGCTGACTCAGGCAACTATACAGTATTACAAGAAAGAAGCGTTTGATAAAATAAAAGAGTATCTGGAGATTTATGGCTCAAAGTAAAGTAAATATCACCCCCGACAACATGGCCGAATGGCTCGCGTCAACCGGATTTTTGTTTCCAAGAAATGAGATGGAAATGGCTCGGTTTGACAAGTTGTATCCTGATGAGCAGGAAGATGTGTCTGATTTTCAGGTTGACTGTACCAGTATATTTAACAAAACGCTGAAAACGACTCATGTGATACCTTTAAAAAAAGAGGCGGAAGAAAAAGACATTGTTCCTCTGCGAATGGTTGCCAGAAAGGGATCGAACGTTCCGCAGCATATTCTTGATAAGATGAAAAAGAACCAGGATGGAAGGACAAAGGACGATAACGGAACATCGGAAAAAGGAACTGAGTAAAATAGCCGACTTTGTTTCCACCCAATTTTCGCATAAAAATATTACGCTTCTCGACCAGATCGTTGCCTTTGAAAACATAAATGTTTATATAGATCACTATGAAGACTTTTTTGACGGAATGTTAGTTTTCGACGAAGATGAGTTTCATATCCATTTGAACGTAGACCGAAAAAATACCCTTGACACCGTCAGAGGGAGATTTAGTTTGAGCCATGAGCTCGCCCATTATTATATCAACGAACACCGCATCGGCCTTCAAAGTGGCCTTTTAGAGCCGCATGGTTCCCTTACAAGTTTAAATAAGCATGATTCCATTGAACTCGAAGCAGATTATTTTGCTGGCTGTTTGCTAATGCCATTCAAAAAAATATATTACTTTGATCAAGTAAAAAAGTTTTCATTAGATAAAATCAAAGCGATAGCAGAAAGCTTCAATGTTAGTTTACTAGCAGCTACAATCCGATACTGTCAGACCTGCTCGCATGAGCTTATGATCGTCATAT
>DALYUO010000118.1:4315-5694 GCA_031981225.1 Pararcticibacter sp. | reverse complement strand
CAATATTGTGAGATGGTATGACCGGAATGAACATTTTCCAAAATGGCCGTTCCGATTCAAAGTTAATGGGCAGGTACCACCAACTACTGTAGCTGGAGAATTTTTTACAAAGCCGGACAGCAAATTTGCCACTGTTGAGGAAATAAATGCTGATGACTGGTTTTACCCTTATCAAGACGACTACCGGGCAAACCGAAAAATGAGTGAACAATGCTTCTATGCTGACAATTATGGTTATGTAATTAGTTTGCTGTGGTTTAGGTGATAGCTATTCTATGAATTCATTTGGGCGGTCAATTCCCAGTTAAGAGCTAAAGATGGCTCCCAATTTTTGCTGCCAATGGTCAAAGGCACTGTGGGTAACATAGCCGTCGTAACATAGATTCGTAGTTTCTGAATCTCGGTTTCTCAATGACATCCGCTTGGCTTTTTTTGGACTGCCGATATAATCATATATAGCTTGCACCACTTCAACATAGTTATCAACGGTGGCTTTGAAAATATAGGTGGCCCTGCCATGAACTGTACTTTCCCAGACTAGAAAGAGTTTCGACTGCCGTTCGATAACAAAGATAAAAGTGTCTTCAGTACTGACTGAGTTGCCAGATGGGATGATCTCAAATGCAGGTATCGGTTTGAAATTTTCTGCAAGGTGGCTGGCTAAATACTCGATACACATTAACTCTCCATTTCCCGCGATAGCCATTTGCGTGAGGAATTGTTTAGAAACCGGCTTAATCTTTTCCAGCATCGCAGCAGCGCTAATAGGTTTGCCATTCTGAAAGTCTTCAATTAACTGCTCCTTGATCCGTAACAGTGTCACCATTTCCTTCACCTGCTCAGCGTTTCTGATCTCACGGATTTCTCTGCCCACAAGTAAAACAGATAAGGCTGGCAATCGTAGATTTTTGATATACTTTCTCAGGTACTTGAAGGATTTGCGGGACTCTGTTACAGGATACCCTTGCGAAAAATTATTATCGTACTTTATTTTTATCAGATAGTCGTCAAAAATCACATCGTGCCATTCCACACTGAGCCATTTAGATATAGGTTCCGGTATCGGCTTTACTGGTCTATTTGAAAATTTTGCTATCGCTTCCTTTTGCTTTTGTTGCAAGCGCTTGTTGGCGCGCTTTTCATATTTTGTTAGTTTTCGCTTTACTTCTTTTTTCGGTGCGGGCACCCTCGATATCGCCATTTCAGCTTTTAGCGCAGCATCTTTTTTTTTCAGAAAATATCTCTGCTCAGCTTTTACTGCGCTTTTGATTTTATCCCGAAACAGATTGTAATAGGCAGGGTTGTATTTTTTGATCAGTTTAGCATAAGTTGAGGCTTTTAATCTTCGGTCTGTTAGAATTTCTTTCAGTCCAGGCTCT
>DALYUO010000118.1:2098-4305 GCA_031981225.1 Pararcticibacter sp. | reverse complement strand
CTGATCTCCGCGGCAAGTTGTTCCTGATTGATTCCCAGATGATAGGCAGCTTTATTAAAATAAGGCCTGAGCGCATTCTCCTGTTCCTTGTGGTGGGCTTTTTTCGCTTCACTTTCTTTTATGAGATTACTCTTAATTCCCCCTAACGTATCTTTCCAGTACAAAGGTGCGGGTTTATTCGTCTTCTTCATGGTTTAATGACAAAAATGAAAATTAAGGTTTTTTACAGGTTAAAAAAAGTAGGAAAAGTCTACCCGGCTGTTTAACTTCTTGGCAAACCCTCACTCAAATTCAATGCATCAAAGAGTACTTTGACCAGTCCCTCACCTGATTTTTTTCCCAGTAAAGGTGCGAGGCAGCGAATATCAGGGAAAGCTGTTTAGTATCACGGGTGATGGTTATACCTACACTACGCAAATCCGGTTTACGATGAATCAACTGCGAGCGGTGGCCTTTCGATTTAAAGAGGATGGACCATTTCCGTATCTCGCTCAAAATAGCAGAGTGGCTGAACATGGCAAAAGAATAAAAAGGCTTTTTTATCTTTGTGTTATTGGATAGAAATCAAAAGATCACGCGGCTTATTATTAACACATTAGGGGAAAGCGAAAAGTTAAAATACGAATACACCGGCGCTGTAACGGTCATGGGCCCGAACTTGGTATCGTGAGACTTTGTGGTGAGAAAGGGATGATCCGTGGCGAATTGAATATGCGCGGGCTCATTGATATGCCGCTGGAGTTACAGGCGCAGTATGATAACCTTACCGTGCAGAATGATCATCCAGAATACGCCATCAGATTGAAAGTGATTAGAAGATGCTGTCAGGAAAAGTGAACCGATTACTCTAAAAATAGAATTTCCTTAAATTAAATATGTGGAATCAACATATCGAACAATTGTTCAAAAATTATAAAAGGCTTCTTGAGGAAAGGTTAGGAAAATATCGGTTGCTGCACATAGGGGAAGACAGCATCCGCTATGATTTTTTTGCTGCTTTAATGGAGACTTATTCATTAAAGCCTTCACAAATTCAACTAGAAGTACCGATTAATGCACAATGTTTCGTCCCTTTAGCCGAGGCCATTTCGTTTAGAAAAGAGAAGCCGTTGATTGACCTGGTTGTTACCGAGCCGGAGCTTAGTCTTTCCGCTGAATTCGGTTTGTTTCGTCAGAACAGCAATGAGAAGGGTACGATCAATAAGACCGCCAGGGTAGTAAAAATGCTAAACGATATGATCCGGGTCTCCCTGGAAACTTTTTTTACCGGAACAATGGGTTATTTTATCTGTGTCGCCGACCATAAGATGCTGGGCCATCAAATGAGGAATAAGATTATTGAGCGTTTTCCTTCAAACTACCAAATCACCAACACCATTATTGAGCGTCAGTTGCAAGAGCGGACCAACGGATTTGATAAGCGCTTTTTGAAAATTTTTCAGCCGATGAACAGACACATTCAGAGTAAACTGATAGTGAATGAGTTGTTGCAGGCAACGCAGATCAAACATGAAACCCGCCTGCTGGTTTGGAATGTTGCATTAGCTTAACCGGCCATATCGCATGTAATCGCAAAACAAGTTTCTTTCAGATCTTCCTTACTATAAAAAGAGGTTGCTATATCACAAGTTGGGCATTTGAAAACTGAAGGACGGTCGCCACAGTTTAAGCAAAGTCCGTTCATGATATGGTCGTTTATAGCAATATTGTTGTGATCGAAAATCACACTTTTAGGCGCCATGCAGGAGATACAGTTCACATATTCACCAAAACCGGCAAATTGCAGGTTACAACAATAACATATTTCATTATCGATACTATAAGTCTTTTCGCTGCATTCTATGCAGTTATATATCAAACCCGCATGTTGCGCGGCTACTTTTTTCATTTCCGACACATAAGGTGGAAATTTGATCAGGGTTTTATAATCGTCCTTATCTAGCTGATTCTGGTAAAATTCAGATGGCGATTCAAATTCTAAGTTAATTTCGGTAAGCGTAGGAATGATCACATGAACGAGCATATAAACCAGATCATATTTCAGATCGTAAAGATCTCCGTTCGTTAATCCCAGATGGAAGTGTACGGCCTGGTTCCTGTAGCGCTGAAAATCGTTGATATAGTCGATCCCAACTTCATCAAACAGGTAACCGTCGGCGATGATCACCTTTTTCAGGTCTTCAAAGCTCTTGGTTTTTAGCTCGCCT
>DALYUO010000118.1:395-2088 GCA_031981225.1 Pararcticibacter sp. | reverse complement strand
TGCTCCGGGCTTTGATCTTTGTGTTTGTTGATTAAAATATTTGGCAAGGACTTGTTTTTGATGAGATAAGCCTTGAAGCCGAGTTCGATCGCCATTTGGATAAACACGCAGGCAACGACTGCATTTTCCCTGGGCAGATAGTCGTCCGGAGTAATAATGATCTCCTTTATTGCCCGTTTCAAAAACATAACGGCATTGCCGTAAATCGTGTTGTATATTTCTGCCGTCTGCCTGTCCATACTGTTGGCTTGTTTAATTAAATGTTTACCGGAAGCAAAGTAATTACCTTCCTGCGCAACCTATCTGCGCACCATTTTATTTTTTCATGCGCTCGGTAAAAAATCCGGTCAGCGGAAGACGTTTATGACTTATTTAAGTCAATAACGAGATGGTAAAGATCCACCTCTGCTTGGTTTCTTAAATGTACCGTTCTTGCAAATTTTAAATCTGTCATGTGAAGCGGGAGTTGCTCGGCCTTAATTAAAGCAAACGGATAGCTATGATTTGAAATATGCTGGTAATAGCTTTGCCAGAAAGTATCGAATTTTTTTCCCTCAAAATACACCAGTATAAAATTGTACCTCAGTCCATTGGCATCATAATTAAAGATTTTATTCAGGTGCAACTCCAGGTAATCTGTAGCTAAAGAAACCAAATTTAGCGCCTCGATGATCGTAAAGGGCAATCCGCTGACGTCTTTGACCAATATATCGATTTCACCGGCTGTCTTTCTCCCATGCGAAATGCTCCAGCGCGTCTGGTCCTTTACCCGGTAACCAGCTGCTTCCAGTAAACTTGCAATGAAGGTATTGCGATCGTCTTCCAGGCAGTTCCCCCAATACTTCTTGTTGCCTTGCAACATTACGCAGGAATAAACGAGTTTATCGATAAATCTGTCAATAGAGGGCATCGCCAGCATTTCATACGCAGTTAACACTTCGTGTACGCTATTCACATCAGCGATGCCATCGACCGCCTTATCGATACTCTCCTGTGTACGGTGTGCGAATACTTTTTTCAGGGATTGCGCAATCGTCTCCGACTGTAGTTTGACCTGCTCATTTTCATCCTCCAGCAACGTTTTTAAATGAGAAAGGAATTGATAATTTTCCGTGTCAATATGCCACTGCTTCATTAATAGTTCAATCTTCGCTTTTTCTGCTCTGAAGTTAAAAGCGAAAAATGGGTCAACGATTTGTGAGGAAACAAGTGAGGTAAACGCAGCCTGCGTGGTGGAAGCGAACAGCCTGTTTTCCAACTTTTCATTCTGGATCAAAGAAAAATGGAAATAGAGCCGGTCCATATCTTCCCGGAAGCTCAGCCATGCCGCCGGGTTCTCGGCAACAACAGCAATGACATGGACTAGGGTTCGGTAAAAGCCAACATAAACCGTTGACTTTTCAGGCCCGAAGGTGGCCGCTGAAACCTGGAACAGTTGCTGGGCGATATTGGAAACCCCTCTTTTGGCTGCCTCAATATTCTGTTTAAGCAAATCTTCTATAGTTTCGTTAATAAGGTACAGTATGTAGGCGTCAACTCTGTTTTCAATCACCGTGGAAGCCTCCAAAAATGCATTTTTGCTTCGGGCCAGTGCCGTCAAAACCTGCCAGGTGTCGGGTTGGGTCAGTGCCTCTTGAAAAGTGATTAGGGCCAGATGGTATACAGCTTCCGCGGCCAGTTCCGCTTCCTCACT
>DALYUO010000118.1:0-347 GCA_031981225.1 Pararcticibacter sp. | reverse complement strand
GTCATGATCGTAAAGCAAGTACAGGGCTTTTACCCTTTCCAGCTCCAGGAATAATTCCTCCTGATTCCAGTCATCGATAAGTACGGTCAAAGCTTGGCGGACCTTGATCTTTTTGATGAGCACCCCGTTTACAAATTTCTCTAGTGCCTTTTTTTTGACGTAGGCATTTTCGGCATCGTCAGTGATCGTTTTTTTTAGGAACTGGTATAAGGCCGTACCTTCGCAATCAACCAGCATAGCATCCCCGCTGGTTTCAAAAAAACCAATTTTCTCAGGTACCGACAAGCTGTCAAAACGCAATAAGGGATTTGCTGTGCTCATTTAAAACACAAATTCATCTGTTGGGG
>DALYUO010000117.1:14609-15434 GCA_031981225.1 Pararcticibacter sp. | reverse complement strand
GGTATATGGCGTGAGAGGGGCGAACGGCGTTATCCTTGTTAATACAAAAAAGGGAAAGGCCGGCAAAGCGAAGTACAACCTGCGTTATACAGAAGGCATTACTTCTTTTACAAAACTCCCTGACTTTGCCGACGGACCTACGTATATGGCGATGTCAAACGAGTCTCTGGTAACCAGGGGTCAAGTACCTAAGTATTCGTTGCAGGATATAGAAATGACCAGGGCTGGTTCAGATCCTTATTTGTATCCGAATGTTGACTGGTTTAAGGAGGTATTCAACGAAACAGGTCATATAAGGAACACAAACGCCAATATAAACGGGGGAAATGACAACGCCACATATTACGTGGGTTTGGGATATTATGACGAACTGGGGCTTTATAATACAGATGAACTGACAAAATATAACTCATCTATTTACCTTAAAAGGTACAATGTTACCTCCAATCTTTCACTGAAGCCATCAAAGACTACCACGATCGATCTCGGAATCCAGGGATATCTGAATAACGTGAACCTGCCCGCGAGTGCAGTTGGAGATATTTTCAGCAATGCTTTCTTTATGACACCTGTTACGGTTGCTCCACGCTATCCCGATGGAAAAGTGGGAGACCTCAGGAGCGGTGGACTTAAAAATCCATGGGCAAGTTTGACCCAAACAGGTTATGCGAATCAGTGGAGAAGTCAGATCTTTTCTAACTTACGGCTAACTCAGCAGCTGCCGTTCATCACTAAAGGACTTTCCATTTCGGGAATGTATTCTTTTGATGCCTATAACTATACCAGTAACCGCTATACGAAATCACCGGATACATATCAGGCCAT
>DALYUO010000117.1:12360-14599 GCA_031981225.1 Pararcticibacter sp. | reverse complement strand
AGTGCCTCGTCCATCAGGCCATCGGCCGCGACGCTAACGGCGATCTTTTATACGACCAGACGCTTATCGGAACAGAATATCTCGCTTATGCTAAATCGGGCGAAGGTAACCGGACGCTTTATGGTGAATTGTCGCTGAATTATAGCAGAGAGTTCGGCAATCACACCATTGGAGCGATGTTACTGGCAAATCAAAGCGATAAGATCAATACAGATGCATCTTCTTTAGAAGAGTCTCTTCCCTACCGTTTCCGCGGTCTGGCTGGAAGGACCACATATGGGTTTAAAAACAAGTACTTTGCTGAATTAAATTTCGGATATAATGGCTCCGAAAACTTTGTTCCCGAGCGCCGGTACGGTTTCCTTCCATCGGCGGGGATAGGATGGGTGGTCTCCGAAGAAGGTTTTTATGAACCATTGAAAGACGTTATACCGTTTTTTAAACTTAGAGCTTCATATGGAAAGGTTGGTAACAGCAACATAGATGGAAGACGTTTTGCTTACATTGCTACGGTTTCGGGGCCAACAGGTTATACCTATGGCGAGACCCTCAACAACTCGATTTCTGGTAAAGAGATCGGAGAGTATGCAGTAGATGTAACCTGGGAGACTGCGAAAAAAACTAATATCGGGATGGATGTCCGGCTCCTGAAGGAGAGGCTGAGTATACAGGCTGACGTTTTCAGAGAGTACCGGAGCGGAATATTTCTGCGAAGAACATCGTTACCTGGTTATGTTGGGATGATTAACAAACCATTCGGGAACGTAGGCATTATCGAAAATAAGGGTATCGATCTGTCCATGACTTACGATCAAAAGATAGGTGAGTTTTCGATGCAGCTAATGGGGAATTTTAATTACAACCGAAATGTTGTAGAAGAGAACGACCAGCCCGCATGGAAGTATCCCTGGTTGGAAACAAAAGGCAGAAAAGTAAGCCAGCGTTATGGCTACATTGCCCTGGGCTTGTTTGAAAGTGATGAGGAAGTACTTAATTCGCCGCGGCAAACCGGAGATGTACGTGCAGGCGATATCAAATACAAAGACCTTAACGGGGACGCTGTAATTGATGCTTACGACAAGGCGCCCATTGGCTACGGGGATGTGCCGGAAATTCTTTACGGGTTTGGTTTTACACTTGGATATAAAGCGCTGAGTTTATCGACGCTGTTTCAGGGAGCGGCTAATGTCGATTACCTTTTAAGCGGCGAGGGCATGATGCCTTTTCAACAGGGACTAGCCCGCGGAAATTTGTTTTCCAATATAGATGACAGGTGGACAGAGGAAAACCCTAATCCGGATGCGTTTTATCCCAGACTTGGGTCAGGTGGCGTAAACGATAATTTCGCAGCAAGCACATGGTGGGTGAAAAGCGCCAATTATCTGCGGTTGAAAACAGTGCAGCTTAATTACAGCTTGCCAAAAGCTTGGATAAAGAGAATGAACCTTTCCTCAGCCAGCCTCTTTCTCCAGGGCGTGAACGTCTTAACATTCACCCCATTTAAACTATGGGACGTCGAACTGGGTAATGGACGAGGTGGGCGATACCCGAATACGGCATCATGGAATGCAGGATTTGCAGTTAATTTCTAATGAGAACTTTAAAGAGAAAGAATTGAATATGAAAGCTTTTAAATATCTGCTTATGTCAATGATGGCATTGACTCTGTTCTCCTGCAATAAGGACTTTTTGAATCAGGTACCTGATGACAGGATTACTATCGAACAGGTTTTTCAGCGGCGTAAGTATTCGGAAGAATACCTTGCTAATATCTATAACTATATCCCTAATGAAGCTTATCGTAACAGATCTATCTGGGACGGAGCTTCAGACGATGCTGATATTACGTATGACCGTCCTAACGACGGTTATGATTCCTACCCTATGAACTTAGGGAACTGGAACGCAGCTTCAAATTATTACAACATGTGGAGCTCTTATTACAATGGTATCCGCTCGGCAACGTATTTCATGCAGCATATAGGTGAAAACACTGAAATCCTCGCTCTTGACAATGGATCCGCTAATACCGGGACTCAGTTAATTAATCAATACCGAGACGAGGCCAGGTTTCTAAGAGCATACTTCTACTATAACCTGCTACGCCAATATGGCCCGTTTATAATTATAGGCGACGAAGTATTGTCGGGGGACTTGCAACCAACTGACCCAGAGCTAAACATGCCCAGGAACTCTTTCGACGAGTGTGTCGAATATATCGTGAGTGAGTTAGAGGCAT
>DALYUO010000117.1:2034-12319 GCA_031981225.1 Pararcticibacter sp. | reverse complement strand
GGCCCGACAATCTGAATGAGTTTGGCAGGATTACTAAAGCGATTTGTGATGCCATCATCAGCAAAACCTTGCTTCTTGCCGCCAGTCCTCAGTTTAATGGGAACCCGGCTTATGCTTCCTTTGTCAATAAGGACGGAAAATCGCTCATTAGTTCGGAATATAACCCTCTCAAATGGAAAAGAGCCGCTGACGCTTCTAAGCGGCTGATTACCGACTATAACTTCCAGTTGTATAAAAAATACAATGCCAACGGAACGCTCAATGCGTATCTTTCCTGCCGTGATGTTTTTCTTGATCCCTGGAATTCTGAAGTTATTTTTTGCAGAACTTCCAATAGTCTCAGTGCCTGGGAACGGTCTGTTAATCCCAGAACGGCCAGTGGTTATGCTGCTGTAGGCGTGACACAACAATTGGTGGATGAATTTGAGATGAGTAACGGACAGCGACCTATCCTTGGATACAGTGCTACTGGCGCTCCGGTTATTAATCCTGCATCGGGATACGTAGAAAACGGCTTTACTTCTTTCGTAGCCCCCGGCGCCACCACTGCCACTGAAACCAGCAATATGTACGTTAACCGCGAGCCGCGTTTCTATGTGAATGTTACTTATAACGGTAGTTTATGGACAAACAGTGACGGTTCAAAAGTAGTAGAATTGCATTTTACCGGAACCTCCGGAAAGAAGGGATCCTGGGACCATCCCCGCACAGGGTATATTGCCCGTAAAAACGTTTCACCAAACAGTAATCCGCGGCTGAGTCAGTATCAGGCCAGGCCCTTTGTGATAACTCGTTTTGCAGAGATATTATTAAATTATATCGAAGCTCTTAATGAATACGAGCCCGGTAATCCGGATATCCTGATGTACCTGAACCAGATCAGGAACAGGGCAGGGCTTCCTGATGCGACTTCCGGGGATCAGGAGCAGATGCGGGAAAAGATCAGACACGAACGACGCGTGGAACTTGCACTCGAGGGATTGCGTTACACAGATACGAGAAGATGGTTAATTGCCGAGCAGAAAGATGGCGGACCTTTCTATGGTATGAATGTGGATGCCGGTACACGCGTAAGTGATGCCGTCTTCTATCAACGGACTGTATTTGAGAGAAGGGTATTCCGTAAGAACTATTATTTGTTCCCAATTCCCCAGTCTGAAATGGACAGAAATCGTAATATGGTACAAAATCCTGGCTGGTAATCAACTGATTTCAAAGAGATAAAGCAATGAAATTAACAAAATATAATCTGGCGGCACTGCTTACAGCAAGTCTGGCCCTTTTTAATATTACAGCGTGTAAAGAAGATATCGACATATCAGAATATACCAACTATGCAAATCTATACATGCCACAGGCCTATAATAAGCCTTCAATGCACAGCTTTACTATGTCGTCTGACGTAGAGAATATTGTATATGGGGCTGGTTTAGGCACCACAGGAGAAAATAATAAAGATATAACTGTAAAGTTTAAAGTGGACCCGGCTCTTGTTCAAGCTTATAACAACGAAAACTATACTTCTTATCCTATGATGCCCGAAGGAAGTTTTGAACTTGAGCAAACGGAAACGACTATCAAAAAAGGTAGTCTTAATTCTCCAGCATTGAAGCTGAAAGTAAAAACGCTATCGCACTTCGATGGGGTAGGTTATTATTTACTGCCGGTAAGCATCGAACAGGTTTCTGGAGATGTTCCTGTGAACGAGCAATTGAGGACAACATATTTCCTTGTGAAGGCAAATTACACCGAGAATCCTTTCCCTGATTTCGCCCGGTCCAAGTGGTCTGTACCTTCTTTTTCAACAGATGAGAATGAAAATGCCAGCGGCGGAAGAGTTGCCCATGCTATTGATGGATCTAATACCACGTTCTGGAGCACTCAGTGGCGTAGCGCGAAACCAGGACCGCCGCATTTTATTACAATTAACATGGGGGAAAGCATGAAGGTACACGGTATCAAACTTCGCGCACGTACCGATGCCTCAGGAGCGATCAGGACAAGTGCATATCCTAAGGATATTATTATCTCTACTAGTAACGATGGTGTAAATTGGGGGTATTCAGAGTCATTCTCCTTGATTAACGAGCTTGAAAGTACTATATATCTTTCTTACTCGCAAACGGCACGTTTTTTCAAGATAACTATAAATTCAAGTCAGGGCGATACATACCAGACGAATATCGCCGAGATATACGCTTTTTAATAAATAAACGAGAAAAATAAAGTGGGACTAGATTTGACAACGATGCATAGACCTTTTTTTCTATTAGCACTTGTGTTCTTTACGCTTGGATGCAGTAAGAAAAAAAACGTTGAGGATAAACCGGACGAGGTGCTTCCAAAACCGACTGTTAAGGTGATGACATTTAATATTTATGGGGCGCGCCCTTCGGCAGGATTTCCCCCGGCCGATTTGAATGCCCTCGCTGCTGTAATTAAAGAACACGATCCGGATATTATAGCACTTCAGGAAGTAGACGTTTTTACCAACCGTTCGGGTAGCAATGTCCATCAGGCCAGAGACCTTGCCCGGCTAACTGGAATGAACTGGTTTTTTGTGAAGGCTATAGACAAGGACGGAGGACAATATGGTGATGCAATATTATCAAAGCTTCCCTTTAAAGAAACCAAAGGATACAACCTGAACGTGGCTCCCGGAGTAAGCGGCGAGCTGCGTTCGGTTGCGATGGCCAAACTGGAAAAAGAGGGAAAGGAATTTTGGTTTAGTTCTACCCACCTTGATCATCTGGCTATAGAAGACAATCGTATTTTGCAGGCAAATGAGCTGAAAGGAATAGTGGTGAACCTCAACGCCCCACTTATTATCGGAGGCGATTTTAATGCTATTCCCGAATCTCAAACAATGGCAATTATAAAGGGATTCATGAACCTGGGATGCAGACAGCAGTGTCCGCTTACATTTCCGGCTCAAAAGCCAGACAGAACTATAGATTATCTGATGTACACGCCCGTAGATGGCTTTTCTGTTCAAAGTTATCAGTCCAAACCGAATGCAGTGGCTTCAGATCATGCTCCGGTGATTGCCGTCATCCAGATAAATTAGCGCTTGAAATTAATAGTAGTTGTTCTTTTTGAATACATGAAAAAGTATTTTGTTTTATTTTTCTTTATTGTTTGCCTTAATAAGGCTTACGGGCAGACACCCCGGCAGATCATTGTAGAAACCAGGGAGGTGACGTTATTGTTCAGTGTGGATAAGAACCAGAAACTCTATCAGAGTTATCTCGGGAAGAAAGTTGATCCGGTTACTTATAAACAGATAAAGCCGGGCCGCCGCGAGGCGTATATTCCATCAGGAACGGACAATCTTCTCGAGCCGGCTATTAAGGTAACACATGCTGACGGTAATCCTTCGCTGGAGCTTACCTATGTAAAACACACCGTTACGAACGAAGAAAGCAATGTCAGGCACATGGTTATCGAGTTGAAAGATCCGAAATATCCTTTTAACGTAAATCTGCATTTTAGGTCGTATTTTAACGAAAATATCATCAAAACCTGGACGGAGATTAGCCATGGTGAAAAGAAACCCGTTGTGCTTACAAACTTTGCTTCATCGATGCTGCATTTTAATGCAACGAATTACTGGTTAACCCAGTTCCATGGTATTAACAAGGCGGAGATGAAGATGAAAGAAAGTAATCTGACCAGTGGTATTAAAATTATTGACAGTAAGCTCGGAACGCGGGCTAATATGTTTCAAACTCCTGTTTTCTTCCTGTCACTGGATAAGCCGTCTGATGAAAACAGCGGCGAGCTGATTGCCGGCACCCTGGCGTGGACAGGCAATTTTCAATTCGCATTTGAAGTGGATGAACGGGGTGCGCTGAGAATGATCGCCGGGATGAATCCTTTTGCATCTGAATACCGGCTGAAGCCAAACCAGCCGTTTGTTACACCGGAGTTCATTTTTACCTACAGCAACAGCGGAGGAGGAGAGGCCAGCCGAAACTTTCATAAATGGGCGCGAAACTACGGCATCCTTGATGGCAAGGGGTCGCGGCTAACTTTGCTGAATAACTGGGAAGCTACTTTCTTTGATTTCAATCAGCCAAAGCTTGACACATTAATTGATGCTACTGCTAAACTTGGCGTTGACATGTTCTTGCTCGACGACGGATGGTTTGGAAATAAGTATCCCAGAGATGACGATAAAGCTGGGTTAGGTGATTGGCAGGAGGATCGACGGAAGCTTCCTGATGGTATCGGTCACCTGGTGAGGGAAGCAGACGCAAAAAATGTAAAGTTTGGAATCTGGCTTGAGCCGGAAATGGTAAATCCTAAAAGTGAGCTTTATGAGAAACATCCCGAGTGGATACTGAAGCTGCCGAACCGCGAGGAACACTATTACAGGACACAGCTTGTCCTTGACATGAGTAACCCGAAGGTTCAGGATTTTGTATACAACCTGATTGACGACCTGATGACGAAGCATCCGGGAATAGCTTATATTAAGTGGGATTGCAACCGGATGATGACCAGTACATATTCTCAGTATTTGAAAGATAACCAGTCGCATATCTATATAGAATATGTAAACGGTTTGTACAAGACTCTGGAAAGGCTGAGGATTAAATATCCGCATTTGCCTATGATGCTCTGCTCAGGAGGAGGAGGGCGAACAGACTATGGAGGCTTAAAGTATTTTCAGGAATTCTGGGCAAGCGACAATACCGATGGAATGGAACGGGTATACATTCAGTGGGGGTATTCTTATTTCTTCCCGTCACTGGCCGTATGCGCTCACATAACCACCATGGGCAAGCAGTCACTAAAGTTTCGTACGGACGTGGCGATGATGGGTAAGCTTGGCTATGATATCAGGGTCGACGAATTTTCCGCTGAAGAGTTCGAATTTAGCCGTCAAGCTGTTCAAAATTACAAGCGGCTTAGTCCGGTGATCTGGCAGGGCGACTTGTACCGCCTGATCTCGCCATATGATGAGAAGCGGGCGGTAGTAATGTACGTAGATGAGCCAAAGAAAAACGCTGTGGTGTTCGCTTATACTATGGAAACCAGAATGCGGGATTTTATGAATCCTGTCCGCTTGCAGGGGCTTGATCCTGCCAAAAACTACTTGATAAAAGAAATAAACCTTATGCCGGGAAGGAAATCTGCTTTTTTTGAAAACGGAAAGGTCTGGACAGGGGAGTATCTGATGAACGCCGGACTGAATGTCTCATCGACACAACCGTTAACAAGCGCTGTGTTTGAAATTACGGAAATAGCTAAATAATGTAAGGATAATAAAATATGTTAAATCGACGGAAATTTTTGGGATTTCTCTCGGGAACCGGGTTGCTTGCAGCAGCCCGGTTTGATGCTTTCGCATCGTCAACGGGCAAGAAACGTGCGCGGGAAGGACAGGGTCATGTCTTTCTAACAAAACCCTATCTTCAAAACCTGACCGAAACTTCGATAACCATTATGTGGGTTACAGCCCGCAACAGCTATAGCTGGGTGGAGCTTGGTGAAGCAGAACCCGATAAGAAAGCAGAGTCTGTAAACGATGGTCTCGTAAATGCTTATATACGTATTAACAGGATTGTTATCAATGGCCTTAAACCAGGGGTGCAGTATCGTTACAGGGTTTGTTCCAAAGAGATCATCGATTTTAAACCTTCCGGTGTGCGGTACGGCGGGACTATCCAAAGTGAGGTTTACTCGTTTTCGACCGTTGATCCAGGCTCAAACGGGGTGGCTCTGCTAATACTTAATGACATTCACGACAGGCCGGAATCGTTTAACCATTTGCTGGCTCTGAATGGCGGCGATCCGTTCGATTTTGTATTCCTCAATGGTGATATGTTTAATCATCAGTCGGGAGAAGAACAGATTATCGACCATTTGCTCATTCCCTGTACTGATAGTTTCGCCACAGTGAAGCCTTTTATGTTTATAAGAGGGAATCATGAGACGAGGGGTTACTATGCACGAAACCTTTCAACCTATTTTGAGAACCCTCATAACCAAAACTATTTCTCTTTCAAAAGAGGCCCGGTATTCTTTATTGCGCTTGACACAGGTGAAGACAAGGACGACTCGGCGTCAGCCTATTCTGGACTAGCTGCTTTTGATTCGTACAGAGAGAAGCAGGCAGAGTGGCTTCAATTGCAAATGCAGTCGAAAGAGTTTCGCCGCGCAAAGTTCAGAGTGGTGATGATGCATATCCCGCATTATCATTCGGGCGACTGGCATGGCACAATGCACTGCAGGAAGGTATTTGGCGATTTATTTAATAAGTATAAGATCGATTTAATGATTTGTGGTCATACACATCGTCACGGTGTATTTGAACCCGAGCCAGGTCATAACTTTCCTATGATCATCGGTGGGGGACCTCAGGACGGCCGCAGGACTCTCATAAAAATGAAGGCAGATGCCTCTTCTTTACAACTTCAGATGCTTCTTGATGATGGCTCTGAAGCAGGAAGATACCACATTAAAGCTAAGTAAGGAACTCAGTGAGATACCAGCCATGTGCGTCGAAGGATGTGCAGCAGTCTCATGATTTGGGTCTCCCATTTAAAATCTCGTGAGCCACACACTTTAAGCAAGGGCATTCGACAGCTGACGCCGAAAATTGATTTTGAACGCAGATTTGACTTTTATACCTTTGCCGTTTAAATGTAACTCTATGGGAAAAAACTGGTGGAAAATACTTGCCTCAGTTCTTGTTCTTTTTTCGATAATAGCAGGCTTTCTTGCTGAAGTGCCACATTTAGCTATTCTCCACGAAAGTATACGAAATCTCTATTTTCACGTACCCATGTGGTTTACGATGATTATCCTGTATCTTATATCTGTTGTATACAGCGTTAAATACCTGGCCTCGGGCAATGAGAATCACGACCTTTGGGCTGTAGAGTGTGTTAATACAGGAATAATATTCAGCTTTCTGGGACTTGCAACCGGGATGGTGTGGGGGAATTTTACCTGGGGGTCTCCCTGGCCGAACGACCCGAAAATGAACAGCGCGGCTATTGCAACCCTCATGTACCTGGCTTTCCTGGTGCTTCGTAACTCTCTGGAAGAAGAGCAGAAAAGGGCGCGCATATCGGCGGTCTATAATATTTTTGCTTTTCCGGTGATGATTGTGCTACTTTTCATCCTTCCGCGTATGACTGATTCATTGCACCCCGGCAATGGAGGAAATCCCGGTTTTGGAGCCTATGATCTTGACAGTAGTATGCGCCCCGTATTTTATGCAGCATGTTTAGGCTGGATACTTATTGGAGTGTGGATTGCGACTATTCGTTTCCGTATCAGGAAACTGGAAAATAAAAACCTAATTTAAGCTATGAAAAGAATCATATTTACAGCTCTTATGCTATTGATTTCCGCTGTTTCTGTATGGGCGCAGCCTGTAGAAATGGCCGATACACTAAGAGGCTCGGGAAAAATCTATGTTGTTGTTGCTGTACTTGCTGTCATATTTATTGCCCTTATCGTTTATCTTTTTACTATAGATAACCGTTTAAGGAAGATTGAAAAACGCGATTAATTATAAATTCTAAATATATGGCAGATACTGCAAATACAAGTTTTTTTAATGACGTCTGTTCATTTTTTGATCATGCGGCACAGTTTACAACAGTGTTTATCGTTTTCGCTTTCCTATCCGCAAAGCGGGTGGCGGCGTTGAGGTTATCGATGCCTGGCGGGTAGAACATTCACACCATATGTCGCCTACAAAAGGAGGGATCAGGTACAGTGAGATGGTGAATGAGGATGAGGTGATGGCCCTGGCCGCCCTGATGACTTACAAATGTGCCATTGTAAACGTTCCTTTTGGTGGCGCCAAAGGGGGGATTAAAATTAATACAAAAAATTACACTATCGCAGAGCTTGAGAATATAACCCGCAGGTTTACTGTTGAGCTGGTGAAAAAGAATTTCATAGGCCCTGCTATTGATGTGCCGGCGCCTGATTATGGTTCGGGCGAGCGTGAGATGAGCTGGATTGCCGATACGTATTATACTATGAACCCGGGCCAGCTTGATGCCATGGGATGTGTTACCGGTAAACCTATCGCCTTACACGGCATTCAGGGCCGCCGGGAGGCTACCGGAAGGGGAGTGGCTATCGCCATCCGCGAATGTGTGGATGTTGCCGAAGACATGAAAGAACTTGGACTGACTCCCGGTATTGCCGGAAAACGTGTCATCGTTCAGGGACTGGGTAATGTAGGTTATCATACTGCTAAGTTTCTTTCGGAGCTCGGCGCTGTGCTTGTAGGGTTATGCGAGTATGAGGGCGCGATTTACAACAGCGATGGGCTTAACCTGGAAGAGGTGGTTGCGTATCGGAAGGATACAGGTTCTATCCTTGGTTTTAAAGGAGCCAAAAGTGAATTTAAAAATTCATCGTTAGGCCTGGAGCAGGATTGTGATATACTGGTTCCTGCAGCGCTCGAAAATCAGATCACTTCTGCCAATATCGGACGCATACAGGCCAAGGTGATTGCCGAAGCTGCGAACGGACCAACGTCTCCGGAGGCTGCTGCTGCGTTTGTTGAAAGAGGGGGGATCATTATTCCCGACATGTATTGCAATGCCGGCGGGGTTACGGTTTCGTATTTTGAGTGGCTGAAGAACTTGTCGCATGTGGCATTTGGACGAATGGATAAGCGGTACGAGGAGAATGCTAATCTTAATCTCGTTACTATGGTTGAAAAGATGACGGGTGTAAGCCTGGCTCCTGAACAGCGCAGCGTGATCATTAAGGGTGCATCAGAACTTGAGCTTGTAAATTCGGGTCTGGAAGATACTATGGTGCGTTCTTACCACGAGATCAGAAACATTAAGCTGAGTAATAATAAAATTAACGACCTCCGCACCGCTGCCTTTGTGGGAGCGATTGAAAAGGTGGCGATTTCTTACATGAATATGGGCATCTGGCCTTAATATTCTCCAGGGATTAAAGGGCAGGGCTGCTTGCTGTCCTTTAATCCTATCTTTCAATTGTAAAATTCCTGTTTCTATTGCTATCAATCCTCTGAATTGGTGTTGAATGTTTCGCAGTAGTCGTTCAGGTTTCGTAGTTTTGCAAATTAAAATCCATTAGGATAAAAGTCGAAAATTCGAATGAAGAAAAGTTCTATTATAGGGATTATTATTATTGCGATAGCAATTGGGGTGATAATTAGTACTTATGCAGATTCAAGTACCTACGGCAACTTCACAGAGGCGCAGGTTTCTGAAACAGAACTTCACGTTGTTGGGCAGCTTAACAAGCAGAAGGAAGTAATTTACGATCCTCAGCAGGACGCAAACTACTTTGCTTTTTATATGCATGACAAAGAGGGCAAGGAATGCAAAGTTGTTTTTAACGGATCTAAGCCGCAGGATTTTGAGCGGTCTGAGGAAATTGTGCTCACAGGGAAGATGGTGGGTGGTGAGTTTCATGCTTCGAAGATCCTCATGAAATGTCCTTCAAAATACACTAAAGATGAAGTTGAAGTACAGGAAGTACAATCAACAGCTTCGGTTAACAGGTAAATTTCTTAAATGGAGATACAATTTGCAGGAGAACACCTGCTCCCCGGTAAACTCGGACAGTTCTTTATTATTCTATCTTTTGGAACAGCGCTTTTATCAGCGATTTCTTATTATTTTGCGACGATAAAAGATACTCAGGATGATTCCTGGAAGCGCATTGGCAGGATCTCTGCATGGCTAAACAGCCTTGCTGTCGTCGGAATTGGTTCCTGCCTTTTCTACATCATTTATAACCACTTTTTCGAATATCACTACGCATGGGCACATTCATCCCGCGCATTGCCGGTATATTATATTATATCCAGCTTCTGGGAAGGGCAGGAAGGCAGTTTCTGGCTCTGGATGTTCTGGCAGGGGGGGCTGGCAAATATTCTGATATGGAAAGCCAAAAGCTGGGAGAGCTCTGTTATGACAACAGTGATGTTTTCGCAGGTTTTTCTGGCGTCTATGCTTTTAGGCGTTGACATCCTGGGCGCACGAATAGGGAGCTCTCCATTTATACTTCTCAGGGACGCTGTTGAAGGCCCGGTATTTTCGCGTCCGGATTATTTAAGCCTCATACAAGACGGCAATGGTTTGAATCCCTTGCTGCAGAACTACTGGATGGTTATCCACCCGCCTACGCTTTTCCTTGGGTTTGCATCAATGATCGTTCCTTTCGCTTATGCGGTTGCAGGGCTGTGGGAGAGACGTTATAAGGAATGGCCGACTGCCGCGCTTCCCTGGTCTCTTTTCGCTGTTATGATTTTAGGGACGGGTAT
>DALYUO010000117.1:0-2024 GCA_031981225.1 Pararcticibacter sp. | reverse complement strand
CATGGGTTCTTTCTGGGCCTATGAGGCTCTTAATTTCGGAGGCTTCTGGGCATGGGATCCGGTGGAGAATGCTTCTATCATCCCATGGCTGACGCTTATCGCCGGGGTGCATGTTGTACTGGCCTATAAGCACTCGGGGCATTCTTATTTTACGGCTACTTTCCTGGCTCTGATAAGCTTTGTTCTAGTTTTATATGCCTCATTCTTAACGAGAAGCGGTGTTCTTGGCGAAACTTCAGTTCATTCATTTACCGATCTGGGGATGTTCTGGCACCTGGTGATTTACATCATAGCTTTCGCCGTCTTAGCGATAGGTATCCTGATTGTAAGATGGAAAGAGCTGCCAATTACTCAGAAAGATGAAGAAACGTATTCACGGGAGTTCTGGCTCTTTATCGGTGCCCTCATACTAACCGTTTCGTGTATCCAGGTGATTGCTACTACATCGATCCCTGTCTTTAATGCTGTTTTTGGAACGAAAGTGGCGCCTCCTTTAGATGAGATTCAGCATTATAACAAGTGGCAAACGCCTTTTGCCGTATTTGTAGCGCTTATTTCGGGCTTCACCCAGTTTTTAAAATACCGCAATAGCGGCGATATTGCTTGTCTCGGTAGTTATCACAGCAGGTTTTGTTTACCTCACCAAGGTGTATACTAACTTCATGTTTATCGCGCTTACATTCGCGGCTATATTTTCGATTCTCTGCAATGCGAGGATACTTGCTGACGCAATGAAGGGGAAATGGAAACTTGCCGGCTCTTCGGTGGCACATATTGGTTTCGCACTGCTTCTTGTGGGAGCGCTTGTGGCCGCTGCCACGAACAAAGTGATCTCTGTAAACAGTTCGGGCGTTATACCTGTTGCGGGCTTTGAGAAAGCAGATAAACCAGGGGATAATCTGATGCTCTATCAGAATCAGCCGGCGAAGATGGATGGCTTTGTTATTACTTATTTAAGCGATACAACCATCGGTCCGAATACATATTACAAGATCAATTACAAGTTGCTTGACGAAGCTTCGGGTAAGGTTAAAGAAGAGTTTAATCTCTATCCGAATGCACAGCAGAATCCAAAGATGGGACTGGTTGCCTCGCCGGATACGAAGCATTATCTGACCTACGATATTTATACGCATATTAATGCCGCTCCACAGCTTGAGAAACCAGAATCCGAAGGTCATGATCATGAGGGACATTCGGAGGATGAACACTATGAAAAGCCGGCGACGCATGAGGTTTCTCCGGGCGACACCGTACGCATCAGAAACGGTTATATTGTTGTTAAAGGAATAAACAACAGCGCTACGATTGCAAAAATACCGTTGGGAAAAGGTGATGCCGCAGTAGCCCTGCAGCTGGAAGCGGTTATCAATGGTCGCTCGTATCCCGCTGAGCCGTTGTTCCTGATTAAAGGTGGAAACAACTATGATTTTGCAAAATTACTGGAAGAACCGGGTCTTAAGTTACGATTCACAAATATTTACCCCGAAAAGCAGAAGTTTGAGCTGATGGTATACCAAAAGCCAGAGGCGCCAAAAAAATGGGTGGTAATGAAGGCGATTAAATTTCCTTATATTAATTTATTCTGGGGAGGAACGATCATTATGGTGATAGGATTCCTGCTCTCTATTTTCAGAAGGAGTAAAGAAAGTAAGACTGCTTAATCATGAAGGTCGTCCTGATAGGAAGCGGTAATGTGGCTACCCACCTCGGTGGGGCGTTAAAAACGGCTGGCCATGATATCCTCCAGGTTTGGAGCCGTAACGCCCATCACGCATCAGAGCTTGCCGGTATCCTGTCTGCTGCGTCGACCGATAACGTCTGCGATCTAAGCGACGCCGGGGACATATATATTCTATCTGTAGCCGATGATGCTATCGCTGATATGGCTTCAAAGTTTCCTTTCCAAGATAAATTGCTGGTTCATACTTCTGGGACAACAGAGCTTGATGCTATTAAGAGCAGGTCGGCTCAGACGGGAGTGTTTTATCCTTTGCAGACATTCTCGAAGCAAAAGGCTGTCG
>DALYUO010000116.1:9794-15479 GCA_031981225.1 Pararcticibacter sp. | reverse complement strand
GCCTCCCGTAATTTAGCTTCAAGAGCATCAAACGATCCGTCGGTAAACTTATACTGGGGACCATTTGCCGGCGACATACTAAAGTTATCGGGAGTACGTACGTCCTTGTATTTAGGGTCCTTTAACCTGTCTTTCTTAATGTACACCTCCGCTACGATCAAATCATTGCTCTTATACGCAACAATCTTTTCAACGTCGCGCGGCCTTAACATTTCAGTTTCAAACTTCTGATAACTGATCTGCGCTATATTCGAACTGTTAAACAGATACTGGACCGCAAATAATCCTATGATAATTGCGGCATAAAGCCACATTATATTAAAGCGCGGAGGCTTAGGGACTATTTTTTTACCGGTCTTCTTTCTGTAATTCTTTTTATTCTCGGTATCTATATCTTTCATTTCTATTTTTGATCATTAAACCTGATATCAGGCACTCTGATAATATTTCATTTCGGCATCACCCCACAACTCTTCTATTCCATAGAACTGGCGTTTATCTGTTTTGAAAACGTGTACTACCACATCAATATAGTCAAGGAGTATCCATTCTGCATGTTCCTGGCCTTCAGTCCGGAACGGCCATTGACCCGACGCCTTGTAGACTTCCTCTTCCACACTTCGTGCTATTGCTTTAACCTGAGTTGCTGATTCGGCATGGCAAACTACAAAATAATCTGCAACCGAACTGTGTATATTTCTTAAATCGAGTCGTACGATTTCGTTTCCTTTCTTTTCTTGAATTCCGTGTATTACAAGTTCAGAAATGTAGGTAGATTCATTAATAACTTTGTTTTTTACCATTAAAAAAAATTAGTTTTGGATGAAATTAATTAGTATCCTTCTATTTTGCAAAATAACACTTTTTCAAGATTATTTGCCGGGCAAAAAATAATCGCCTTACAGCGGGTTGATTCAACTAATACTTATTTAAAGAACTTGCTGTCAAAATCCAAGCCATTAACTGAAGGTACTGTAATAATGGCAGAAGAACAATTTGACGGCCGGGGCCAGTCTAATAATAAATGGCTTAGTGAACCGGGTAAGAACTTAACATTCAGTCTTCTTTTATTTCCTTCTTTCATTAATCCTAACGATCAATTTCTTCTTAACATAGCTGTAAGTATAGCTATTAACGATGTATTGACCGGAATTATTGGACACGAGTGCAAAATTAAATGGCCGAACGATATTTTCTTTGGAAACAACAAGCTGGGAGGGGTTCTGATAGAAAATATTTTGAGCGGCAAGCAATGGAAGTATGCCGTTATCGGAATTGGGATTAACGTAAATCAGACAAGTTTCCCCGAATCTATCAAAAATATTACCTCGCTTAAACAAATCACTAACGCCTCTTATTCGCTAAACAACCTCCTGGAGGAATTATGTGCAGCAATAGAAACGAGATACGGGGAGCTCAGGGTTAATCAATACACACAACACTACGACAGGTATGTTTCAAATCTTTACCGTTTAAATGAACCTCATAAATTTATAACCGGCGATTCTGAAGTAATTGGTAAAATAACAGGTGTCAACCAGGATGGACGCCTGTTGGTGAAAGTGGGTAATGAAACACACTCTTATGGATTAAAGGAAATCAGCTATGTGCAGGAACCTTAGCAGAAAGTTAAAATGATATTTGAAACCATTTTCAACATAACATATTTATATAAACTGAATAAACAGCCGTATATTATTGCGTTTTAAAAAATCAATTATGAATAAAATCAAAACTATAGGTGTTTTCACATCGGGCGGCGATGCCCCCGGAATGAATGCTGCTATCAGGGCTATCGTAAGAACGGCGTTATATTATAATATAAACGTAACCGGAATTATGCGCGGCTATGAAGGCATGATCAGCGGAGAGTTTATTCCAATGAGCCGAAAGTCAGTGGCTAATATTATACAGCGAGGCGGCACCATTTTAAAAACGGCCAGAAGTGAGGCTTTCAAAACAAAAGAAGGCCGGAAAGAAGCATTCGAGCAGTTAAAAAAGCACAATATAGATGCCCTGGTAGCCATTGGCGGTGAGGGTACTTTTACCGGAGCTAACCTCTTCATAAAAGAGTTTAATATTCCTATCATCGGTCTGCCGGGAACTATTGATAACGACCTTTTAGGAACCGACTTTACTATAGGCTACGATACCGCTATAAATACCGTAATTGATGCTGTTGACAAAATAAGAGATACCGCAGAGTCGCACGACCGTTTATTCATCGTAGAAGTAATGGGGAGAGATTCCGGCCTTATAGCCCTGCGAAGCGGCATTGGGGTGGGAGCTGAAGCAATACTGATACCTGAATCGAAGACAAATATAGACGCTTTATTCAAGCGTCTGGAGGAAAGTCGTTCAGATAAATCTTCAAAAATTATTATCGTTGCTGAAGGAGATGAAATCGGGGGTTTTGAAATCACAGAAATGATTAAAGAAAAATTTCCAAAATATGATACCCGTTTATCTATCCTCGGCCATATTCAGAGAGGCGGGAAGCCCAGTTGCATGGACAGGGTTTTAGCGAGCCGGCTTGGAGTAGCAGCCGTTGAAGCGCTTTTAAACGGACGAAAAGGTGCGATGGCAGGCTTAATTAACAACAATGTTCACTATACTCCTTTTTACAATGCCATTAAACATTTGTCGGAGGCCGATCCCAATCTGTTGAAAATTGTCAATATATTATCTCTATGACGTATGCATAATCATTATTTCCCACCACTGATGATATGGCTTAAAAAAAAGAAAATAAGGGTCGCAAATACACCCTTCAGAATCAATATAAATGGAATCAATATAAATGGAATCAATTAAACAGCATTTTTTAGAAGCACAGAGCGTTATCAATGATTTTTTGTCTGATGATGAAAATTTCAGAAAAATAGAAGAAGCAGGAAAGATTTTAACAGAATCGATAAAAAAAGGGAATAAGATTATTTCATGCGGAAATGGAGGCTCGATGTGCGACGCCATGCATTTTGCCGAAGAACTTTCAGGCCGTTACAGGAACGACCGCAGAGCACTTGCCGCCATCTCAATTTCAGATCCTTCTCACATTTCATGCGTTGGAAATGACTACGGATATGCCTACATTTTTTCAAGAATGGTTGAGGCTGTTGGTCAGCCCGGAGATGTTTTGTTCGGGATAAGCACCAGCGGCAATTCCGAAAACGTACTAAACGCTATTGCGGCAGCCACGAGCAAAGGAATGAAAGTGATCGGACTGACAGGAAAAGACGGAGGCAAAATGGCATCACTTTGCGACGTCGAAATACGCGCTCCCAAGTCTGACTATGCCGACCGCGCACAGGAGATTCACATAAAAGTTATTCATAGTCTGATAGATTTTGTGGAGAGGAATATATAGCCTCATTATCAACCTGTATGGAATAGCTTTTCTCCACTATTTTATGAATGACTTCATCTAATTCGTTGGTAACTTTCTGAATAAGGCCAATCACATCACTGTTAAAGGGGTCTGACAAATTATCCTTGTTAAAAAGATTCACGAGGCCTGTCAAAGAAGTGACGGGCCCTCGTATTTCATGAGAAGCCAACGAGACAATTTCCTTTAATTCAGTATTCTGCAGCAACATCCTTTTTTCCGCGTCAAGCCGCTTTTGGATATTTCTACCTACGCAAACTACCCCTATAACTTTATCTTCGTTAACAATAGGACGCATTCTTATTTCAAAAGTACTTCCCTTAACCGCAGACGACACACTGATAAAAACAACGCTCTCTCCTTTCAACACCCTGCTATAATAGCCTTTCCATTTCTCGATTGCTTCGTTACCCGATCTGGCTTGAAGAACCGACTCACCAGGCATTAACTTCCGGTTAAAGGCCATTGTTGTTAGTCTTTCAAAAGAAGCGTTTGCAGATATTAACCTATAATCCTGGTCAACCGACCAGATAAGATCGTTTATATTATTTATTAAAGTATCAAGATTCCGCTTCGCTATAATGATCTCTTCTTTGTTCTTCACTTCCAAAGTAACATCATGCACCATTACCAACTCTGCTTTCTTCCCCTCATATTCTATCCCATGTCCCGAAATATTAACGTACATAATTTTTCCGGCTCTGTTGATATGTCTCCAGCCTTCAGATTGATAGAACTGATTCCTCACCTTTTTTACCTGGGAAATTAGTTTCGTTACGTCCTCAGGTGGCCTGATATCAGCAATAGTCATTGTAAGAAATTCTTCTTCAGAATATCCGTATTTCTCAATTGCAGCATGATTAACAGCGAGAAATTTTAAAGTCTTGATATCATATATCCATAAAGGATTGGGATTGTTAACGAAAAAGTACCTGTAAATATATTCAGAGCGGGCTAGTTCCAGCTCCTTTTCTTTCCTGTTTGTGATATCAGATGTAATACCAACAATCGTCTGCACGTTTCTCTTTTCATCAAAAACTGGCGTTTTCTTATCAGAAAGCCATTTGGTAACCCCGTTAACAATTATGCGGAATTCTATTTCCACACTCTCGCCATTATATACTTTTTCGGTTTCCCTCTTTACAAGATAATAGTCATCCGGATGCACAAGCCTTCTCCATGCAAAAGGTGCTTTCTCCAATTCATCCATGGAAAGCTCATATAGGTTCGCAAAACGCTCGTTAAGATACTCGAACTTTTGATTTGCTACATCAAAACTCCATACGGCGTCTTTTACATAGGCGAGGGTCTTACATTGGTTTTTCATCATTATTCAATTTCCACATATCGGTTCTAAAGGCCAAAATAGATGTTTAGGCTTATAATTCTATTATTAATTTCTAAAAAGAATCATTATTAACAAAGCTTATCTAAAATTGCTTTCGGTACAATTTAAAATAAAAAAATTTCAAAGTCGCAAGAAAAATAAAAGACAACGTTATTTGTCGCCCTAATCTTCCATAGGAGAAGTAAACACACGCCCCGATAGCAAATAACTAAATATTGCACTGTTTGCCACCACCCTCAATTAATCTCCAAAACACCAGCGCATTTGCCCTGAATTACTAATTAACAGATTATTATAATCTTATAATCATAATTACTATCTTTGCAGCCCCGCAGAAGGAGACTCCGGGAACTATGTTGAATACATAAATTTAAAAACTAAAAATGGCAACTAAAATTAGATTGCAAAGACACGGTAAAAAGGGCAAACCTTTTTATTACGTAGTGGTGGCAGATTCACGTGCTCCGAGAGATGGTCGTTTCATTGAGCGTTTAGGTTCTTACAATCCTAACACGAACCCTGCAACAATAGAAATCAATTTCGAAAAAGCATTAGACTGGATGAACAAAGGTGCACAGCCTACTGACACCTGTCGTGCTATCCTTTCTTACAAAGGAATTCTTTACAAAAAGCATCTTGAAGGTGGTGTAAAGAAAGGTGCACTTACAGAAGAACAGGCAGAAGCTAAGTTCAATGAATGGGTACAGGGCAAAGAAGCAAAAGTTCAGGGCAAAAAAGAAGGATTAACTTCTTCTAAAGAAGAAGCCCGTAAAGCCGCCTTAGCTGCTGAAGCTAAGAAAAAGGCTGACAGAGCTGCCGCTATCGCCGCAAAAAATACTCCTCCGGCAGAAGAAGTAGCTGCTGAAGAAGCTCCTGAAGCCGCTGCAGACGATGCTCCGGCAGCAGAAAACGCTGAATAAACTTATTTAAATCGCTTCTATGTCATCCCGGC
>DALYUO010000116.1:8858-9784 GCA_031981225.1 Pararcticibacter sp. | reverse complement strand
AAAAGTTATTCTTTACAGATACTTTTACGTTAATAGGGATGACATTTTTATTTGACGTAATTTTTCTATGGGCATTGAAGATAACTTTTATATCGGGTACATTACCAAAACCAAAGGTCTTAAGGGCGAGGTGCAGGTCTATTTCGAGTTTAAGGATTTTGAAGACCTGGAATTTGATTCTGTGCTGTTAGAGATCAGCGGAAAACTTATTCCATTTTTTATCTCCTCGTATAAGCTCCAATCAAATAGTACCGGTTATTTTTACTTTGAAGATATAGATTCAATTGAAAAAGCCGAAAAGCTTATCAGAAAGAAAATATATCTCCCGAACTCTAAAAAGCCTGAACGCACAGATGATGAATTCTTTTACACTGATCTTGTAGGTTTTATTGTTCACGATGAAAAGCTGGGAGAGTTAGGCGAGATAACTGAAGTACACGAGTACCCCCAGCAGTTCATTGCGGTAGTGCCCTATAAATTCCGCGAAATCATGTTTCCCCTGAATGAAGATATCATTCTGGCGATTGATGAAGAGGAAGGAGTACTGGAAGTAAGGCTTCCCGAAGGTTTAGTAGATATATATACATCCGATCTCTGATCCCAAATTTTAATTATTGTTCCTGTCTCTTGATTCTTGCATCTTGATTCTTAACTCTTAATTCTTGATTCTTGACTCAGTGCTCTATCTTTGACCGATGCGATTTGACATTATAACTGTACTACCAGGCCTGCTTGAGAGCCCATTTGCCCACTCAATTTTACAGAGAGCGCAAAAAAAAGGCCTTTCCGAAATAGTAGTTCATAACCTTAGGGATTATTCGCTCAATAAGCATAAAAACGTCGACGACTACCCATTCGGCGGCGGGAGCGGCATGGTAATGTCTATCGAGCCTTTTGCGGCTTGCATTGAAAAACTAAAGGGCGAA
>DALYUO010000116.1:0-8811 GCA_031981225.1 Pararcticibacter sp. | reverse complement strand
GTACGATGAAGTCATCTTTATGAGCCCTGATGGAGAGACCCTCAACCAATCTATCGCCAATCATCTATCAACGAAGAAAAATATCATTCTTCTCTGCGGCCATTATAAAGGCATTGACCAGCGCATCAGGGACATATTTGTTACACGTGAGATTTCAATCGGTGATTACGTCCTTTCGGGAGGAGAGCTGCCTGCTGCCGTTTTGGTAGATGCTATAGTCCGGTTGATACCGGGAGTACTCTCCGATGAAACTTCAGCCCTTTCCGATTCTTTCCAGGGAGACTTGCTGGATGCACCAGTCTACACACGACCGGCCGAATGGCGTGGAATTAAAGTCCCCGACATCCTGATCAGTGGGAATAAGGCTAAGATAGAGGAGTGGAGATATGAACAGGCACTGGAGCGTACCAGGCAACGACGGCCTGACCTGCTTAAGTAAGCAGTCGATATTTCTGCTATACAGTAACGCTCCGTAGTCAGGACTTGCTGTCCAGAAGATTGATTATTTTTTCTTTATCGCTTAGCTGGCCCCTCAAAGCATCAACAAGTTCCCGACAGGATGCCAGTTCACTCTTCAATCCCGAATAAGGTACTTCCTCTTCAAAGACAACACTTTTGGAGGTGTTTTCATTAAAGAGCACTGAAGCCGGCACCTTTAATATTTTCGACATCCGCTTCAGATCACTGTACTTAATAGACTCCTTAACAAGACTGAGTTTCAGTCCATCAAACGTCTTATCCATCTCACCCGCCAGCCAGCTTAATGAGCGGTTTTGTTCTTTAAGAAGCTGGTCTACTATCTTCTTTAGCTCCATTTATAAATATTCTTTGCAATATTTCAAATAATACCTATTTTTATTGGCAGATATTAGCAAATATTTTTGGACTAACCCCAATATTTTGGGAGAACACTTCAATATTTTGGTATAAATATACAATCTTTAATTATGTATAAGTACCGTATAAATGATCTTCTGTCTGAACTACCGATGAAGGACTACAGAAAAGCACTTAAAATATTACCTAAAGCCCTGGGGATTTCACCCAATACCTTCTCCAATTATCGAAACATCAGAATTTCGGAAGACCGGGATATCCCTTATCAGAAAGCGTTATTGCTCGAAAAGATTTTCGAACTAAAACCCGGGGAGCTTTTAAACTTTAGGCCCGAATACAAATCAATGAAACAACTTCTTAAAGAATACAAGGAATGAGATGACCGTATTAAAACCCAAACAAAGAGAAACCCTTCCGCTTAAATTGCTGGCAATGATCTCGCACGACATCAAAATTCCTCTGGATAACTTCGCCACCTATCTTGAGGATTTCCCGGCATCGATGCCTCCGCAAGCAGAGTATGATGAAATCGTTAAAGGTCTGACTAGTTATGTAAACAGCTCCCGAAACCTTATGGATAACATACTTTTCTGGGCAAGATTACATCTCAATGGCCATGGCATCATAAGCCAACCGATATTATTAAGGTTGCAAACCGATCTGATCATATTATCTCTTAAACATCAAACTGCATCCAAAAGGTTAAACATATCAAACAAAATACCTGAAATGCCTCAGGTAAAAATCAATCTTTCTGTCTTTGAATTTGTATTACGAAACCTCCTGACCAATAGCATTAAATTTACCCCTGCTTCAGGGCATATTGAAATAAGCTCCCGCAGGGGTAAAGACAGAATTACGGTATCGGTATCCGACTCCGGTCCGGGGATCTCTGCGGATAAGCTGGAAAGTATCTTTTGTTCTAAGAAAACGATAACCCCGGGCAAAAACGGAAGCGGTATAGGTTTGATCTTGTGTAATGACCTCTTGAATATTTGCAGAGGAAGAATATGGAGCGAAAGCCGCGAGGGTAAAGGAGCGACATTTCATTTCAGTATTCCTGCAGAGTACTGATAATAAATCATATAATTTCAAATCTCTCTTTTAAATTTAAAAAAAAATCCCTAATATTGCACTCCGAAAAAAAGGAGCGGTCATTAAAGGTTAATACCGATTAATTACTTAAAATCATGGATTTAGTAAAATTTGTTGAAGAGCAGGCTGTAGCCAGGAAAGAAGTGCCTGCATTCAAATCTGGCGATACAGTAAGTGTGCATTATAAAATCCGCGAAGGAAACAAAGAGCGTATCCAGATTTACCAGGGAGTTGTAATTCAACGTAATGGTGTTGGAAGTACCGAGACCTTTACTGTAAGAAAAATGTCGAATGGGGTTGGTGTTGAACGTATTTTCCCTCTCAACTCACCTAACATTGAAAAAATTGAGGTTAACAGCCATGGTAAAGTTCGCAGAGCTAAGTTATTCTATCTTCGCGCCCTTACCGGTAAAGCCGCACGTATTAAGACTAAAAGAGTTTAATTAGTAAAGAATTATAAGCATAAAAAAGCCTGCTATACATGATATAGCAGGCTTTTTTACGCTTATGTTCTATGTTTATTGCTCTTATTTGAATGTAGCAAGAACAGTAATTCCACCCTTCACCACCTCGCCCAGGTTCACATTAACAGGTGTTCCTACGGGAAGAAAGACATCCACTCTCGAGCCGAATTTGATAAAGCCAAACTGCTCGCCCTGTTTTACCTCATCTCCTTCCTTAACGTACCAAACAATTCTCCTGGCTAGTGCACCTGCAATTTGTCTGAACAAAACCTGCACTCCAAGCTTGTTTTCTACTACCACCGTTGTGCGCTCGTTATCAGTAGATGACTTTGGATCCCATGCTACAAGATATTTACCTGGGTGATATTTAAAATACTGTACCACTCCCGATACCGGATTTCTATTTACGTGTACATTCACCGGCGACATGAAAATTGAAACCTGCAGTCTTTTGTCTTTAAAATATTCTGTCTCTACAGTCTCCTCTATCACTACTACCTTTCCGTCAGCCGGACAGATCACCTGCTGGTCATTTATAGAAGTAATTCTTTTGGGATGCCTGAAGAACTGGAGGACTATTATGAAAAGGGCGAAAGAAAATATATATACGATCCAGAGCAACCACTGTTTATCCGAGGCATAATAATGCGTAAATGCATTTAAGATAAAAATCACGAGGACTGTAAGAGCAATGGACGTATAGCCTTCTTTATGGATGGTCATTGATATTCAATTATATTCAAAGATGTTAAAAAAGTGTTTGTTATGTATCAGTTGGATCAGGAACGAAACGATAGATGTCACGGAGGTTCCGGCCTAAGCCTTTATAATCCAGCCCATAACCGACAACAAATTCGTTAGGGATCTCAAATCCGACATAAGCAATTTCTTCAATTTCATGTTGAAGCGACTGGGGCTTCAGAAGCAGAGTACATATTGCTATCGATGCCGGCTCGTGCTTCTTTATAACGTCCAGAAGAAAACTTAAGGTAATACCGGTATCCACAATATCCTCCACGATAATCACATCCCGCCCTTTAAGGTCGATATCAAGGCCAATGACGCTCTTAACTACTCCCGATGACGTATCCTGTCCCATATAGGAAGAGACCTTGATAAAGCTCATCTCCGCCGTAACGTGCACTTCTTTTATAAGATCTGCCATGAAGAGGAAACTGCCATTTAACACGCCTATAAAAACGGGTACCCGGTTCTCGTAGTCAACATTCAATTGTATTCCCAGCAGGCGCGTACGCTTCTTGATTTTCTCATACTCAAGGAAACAACTAAACTCCTTATCTTCTATTTGTACTTTCATTTAATTTGAGTTAGAGGCGTCAACTACTTAACAAACATTGCAAAGTTAGTATTTTTAGTCGTCGTTTCGACGCAGTTCACGCTCCTTTTTACGCTGCTCCCTCTTTAGACGACGTTTTTCGGCCCTGGATAATGTGGTGTCCTCCTGTATCACTTTCAATTTGCTAACCTGATCAACATGAATCGTGTCGGGCTTTTTACCTCCAAAAATGTTTTTCAGGAATAGATCTGTATCTTCTTCATCTGCCTCAAAAAGAGAATCAACCACCACGGAATCTGCGGGGGCGATTTGCTGCCTGAGGCTCTCTTTCAACCTTACACTATAAAATCCATATGCATTTGTATCCCTGGAAACGTAGCCCCTTGCAGCCATCAGATTACCAATGAGCTTAAAATATCCTCTTAAACTGGTACGTAGGCTTCCATCCGGCTGAAAGTAATACAGCGACTTCTTAGGACGCGGAATAATATTCGCCAAAAATATACTCTCTCCAAGGTTAAGACTGGAAGGTGTTTTATCAAAATAATACCTCGAAGCTTCACCAATGCCGTACACATTGCGTCCCCATTCAATAAGATTGAGATAAACCTCAAACATCCTCCTTTTATCAGAGATGCGATTATTCTCAATAAGCCATACTATCAGTATTTCCTCAACCTTACGGGCGAGGGTCTTTTGCCGGTTCAGAAAAACATTCTTTACCAGCTGCATGGAGATCGTACTTCCCCCCCTTTTGAAAGCCTTTTCCTTGAAATTGGTGGCTATTGAGCGGCGTATCGACTTTTCAACAAACCCCCTGTGCGAGAAGAAAGACGGATCCTCAGCAGTCAAAACCGCATTTCTCAACTCAGGAGCAATTTGGTCGATAGGCGTATAATCGGGATTTTCGGGTCCTATTTTAATATCCCGCATTGGCTTGCCATACTCATAAGGAGTATATACGAACGGAGAGTTTATTTTCTGAAGGTTAATTTTACCCCATTTTAGAATTTTGAAGCCCTGCTGGTGCAAAGCAGAGCTGAACCTTACACTATCCGGCTGTGCAGCATCTAAAAAGAAATCAAGACTATATTGCAGCTTTCCAGCTACCTTCATTCCTTCCAGCGATTCAAAAAGCCCCACAGGGAACGAATCAAAAACATGCTGAGCTTCCATCTCTTCCGTCCGAAGCTTGAGTTCATACGTTTTAGAGGGAGAGACGGTGTATTTAATATAAGGCCTAGCTTCAATATCTCTAAGGTGAATTACGGAAGAGCTGTCTACCGCAATATAATTTTCACCAATTAACAAGTCCGCATCTATAGATCCGTAGGGCACAACTATATCGTTAGCTGCAATTTTAGGATGATTAATAAGCAGGTTCTTAATCCCCCATGAACCATATATATGAAATTCGTCGCCGCTCTTTTTCGTATTCTTTAGCTGGGTGTAAACGGTGTCGAAATTCAGCTTCAGTCCAAGCTTTTGCTCTATCAAAGGAAGTTCCACCTTCTTCCCCTCGGCGTAGAGCTTAAAGTCCAGCTTATTGTCTGAGGGTTCTACAGTTCCATCAACATGCCATACCGACTCTTTATCATTTATTATGATACTTGATCGCAGGTCGCCATCATCAATTACAGCAGAACTCACATAAAACTTCATCCGGCTGTCGTCTCTCACAATAAGGAGCTCAAAATTCCTGAGGTCCATATCATCAGGAATTTTGTATAAAAGCTGACTCAACAACTTGTTTGCCAGCTGCGCATAATTAGGCTTTGAGCTTACATTAGCATTATCCTCGTTTTTCCTTTTAAACAGAAAATCATAATTCCGCGTACTATCTCTTTTAACCAGCTGAACTTTACCACTTTTAACTTTCAGGCCGGATAGCTTGATGTCGCCTAAAAGAAGAGGCAATAACTTCACCTTTATATGAAGATCGCTCATCTGAAGCAAACTATCCCTGTTATCAGGAACAATAGAAATATCCGAAAAGGCGATAGTACTTAAGCCTTCAAAATGCGGGTTGATGATAGTAAGGTTTAAACCATAATCTCTTTTCGCCTTTCCCTTCGCTTTCTGTACCAAAGTTTCAAGAATAGCTTCACGTTTAGAGTAGGCTATCAGCCCGGCAATGAAGGCAATTACGATTAAAACCGCTAAGACAATACCACTTACTTTTATATATTTTAAATACTTAGAGGGAATATGCATGTATTCAACAGCTTAAATATCACCGGGATCCGCTTTAAGAACGCCGAATAACGACGTTTTATTTCCACAGCGTAAATATCCATAAAAACACTAATCAATCAAGGTTAGTTTCATAAATTTCATTTGTTGCTTAATATGTTGTTTCCATGAAATTCCTCGTCAAAATTTTGTATATGTTTGTAGCTTTAAATGATTTCAGGAATGATAACAAAAGAAGAGGTTTTAAATGCCCTTCGTCATGTGGAAGAACCCGATTTGAAAAAAGATCTGGTGACCCTTAACATGATCGAAGATATAAAAATTGAAGGAAACAACATCAGTTTTACAGTCATACTAACAACTCCGGCCTGCCCTTTAAAAGGATTAATAGAGAATGCATGCAGGAATGCTATTGCGCATTTTATAAGCCCCGATGCCAATGTAGAAGTGAAGATGACATCAAGGGTCACTTCTCAGAAAAACCAGCCTTTAACCAATATTAACAATATTATAGTTGTAGCCTCGGGTAAAGGAGGAGTAGGAAAATCTACTGTTTCGGCTAATCTGGCAATAGGCCTGGCACAAACAGGGGCGAAAGTGGGGTTAATAGATGCAGACGTGTATGGTCCTTCCATCCCGATGATGTTCGGTCTGGAAGATACAAAGCCACTGGCGATGCAAACCGAAGACGGCAAAACCAGAATTGTCCCTGCCGAAAAATACGGCATTAAGATCCTGTCTATCGGATTCTTTACCAATCCGGACCAACCAGTACCATGGCGTGGTCCGATGGCCTCAAACGCCGTTAAACAGCTATTTAACGACGCAGAATGGGGCGACCTTGATTATCTTATAGTGGACCTTCCTCCCGGAACAGGCGACATTCATATTACGTTGACGCAAACGTATCCGGTGGCAGGTGCAGTTATTGTAACAACACCTCAGAATGTGGCCTTGGCGGACACCAAAAAAGGGATGGCAATGTTTCTGATGAACTCCATCGACGTACCGTTGCTGGGTATTGTAGAAAATATGTCGTATTTCAGTCCGGCAGAACTTCCGGAAAATAAATATTATATTTTGGTGGGGGAGGAGGCAGAAGATTAGCCGAGCAATTCAGTATTCCTTTCCTTGGAGAAATTCCATTGGTGCAAAGCATCAGTGAGGCGGGAGATTCGGGAGAACCGGTGATCCTTCAGGAAAACAACCCTACTTCCAAAGCTTTTTCAGAAGTAGCAGAGAGAGTTGCACAGCAGGTCTCGATTCAAAATGCACGGGAGGTAAAACGTTTTTAATCAGAATTTTTAGTAATTTTAACAAAATTATTTGATATGGATTTGTTGCAAAAAGTGGAAAGTGCGTTGGATTCAATCCGCCCTTATCTGGAAGCAGATGGAGGAAACGTATCTGTTGAGGAGATTACTTCAGATAATATCGTAAAGATAAAATTGTTAGGCGCATGTGGATCCTGCCCCATGAGTATCATGACTCTGAAAGCAGGTATTGAACAGGCAATAAAGAGATCTGTGCCAGAGATTACGGCTATTGAGGCGGTTAACCTCACAGATATAGACGATCCGAATGCCGTAATGCCCTGATATAGCTGAAACATTATTTAAAAATATTTATAAAGCGGATACGTTCTAAATACGTACCCGCTTTTTTCCATTTAACAGTATTTAACGAAAGAGTTGCACAATTTTTGGTAGGTTTACAACGATGAAATATTTGCTGACTTTATTGGCCGTTCTGCTTACCCTGACTGCGTCGCAGGCCCAGGAAAGACCGCTTGTACAGTTTTCGGGGGTAATTTATAACGTAGACTCCAATATAGTGGTGCCCTATGTTTCGGTAACAAACAGAAGCGACCGGAACAGAGCCTATTCAGCGAATTTTCAGGGATACTTTTCCTTCGTTGCGCACGAAAGAGATACCATTGTGTTCAGCGCTGTGGGATACCGGCGTGAGGCCATTGTTATTCCGTCTAATCTTAAAGATAAAAGCTATACGGTCATTATAAAAATGAAAGCGGAGGTTATCAATCTCCCCACCGTTGCAGTGTTGCCATGGGCAAGCGTCGACCAGTTCAATAAGGAGTTCATGGAATTGAAATTTGCTGACGACGATCTGGAAATAGCAAAGAAAAACGTAGCCAAAACATCCCTGTTAGCTATGGCGCGCGATCTTCCCCGCGACGGACAGGAGATGCGGGGAATTAATTTCCAAAATAATCATATTGCTTTAACGAATAAAGCCATCAACCAGCGTTATGCCAATCCGTTGCTTAACCCCTTTGCCTGGGGCTCATTTATTCAGCAGATTATACAGGGAGATAAAAGCAGAAACGAGTCGGATTAACGCCTCTTAGAAGCGGCCGGAAACTTCATCTTATAAGCTACCTTGATTGCTCCTCTCGATATGGCATCCAGCCTGCTTTTTATCATTGCCCGTCTTAAGGGGCTAAGTTTATCTGTAAATAGTTTTCCTTCGATATGATCGTACTCATGCTGAATTACTCTTGCCGGTAAGCCGGTGTACGTCTCTTCGTGATGCTGCCAGTTTTCATCATAATAGGATATTCTGATTGTATCAAGCCTCTTAATATCTTCCCTCACATCCGGTATGCTTAGGCATCCCTCGTTGAAATCCCATAAGGAACCTTGTTCGTCAAGAATCTGCGCATTTATAAAAACCTTTTTAATGTCTTCAAGTCCGGGTTCTTCTTTATCAGTGATGTCTATTACAAAAAGTCGTATAGAGAGTCCGACCTGAGGAGCTGCGAGGCCAACACCACTTGCATTATACATGGTTTCAAACATGTCGCCTATCAACTTGTTCAACTCAGGATAATCAGCCGTAATATCAACAGCTTTCTTTTTTAAAACCGGATCGCCATACGCTACTATTGGTAATTTCATTTTACAA
>DALYUO010000115.1:5980-15514 GCA_031981225.1 Pararcticibacter sp. | reverse complement strand
GGCTGCAGGTCAGAAGAAACAGCGGCGGGGGAAGCGATCCGGGGGCGGCTCTGTAGAACGGGATCCGGGCGGTATAAAGAAGCAGGCTGTCAGCACTTCGAAAAGTGATGAAGGGGCTTCTTTTGTGGTGATTGGCAAGAGATTTGGGTTTTGAGGAGTTTGTACTTTGTGCTTTTGTACTTTTGTACTTTTTTCTTTGACCGCAAAGAAAAAAGCTACCAAAAAAGAAACTCGCGGCTGCTTTCATTGCTTTGAAAGGGTGTGCGGATACAGGGTTTAGAGCTGCCGCAATGAAAAAGGCCGCAGGATCGGTTATGGCAGGGCGGTGATCTCGTTACCTACCTATTCCCTCACGCTTTTTTATACTTTTAAGATTTAATTCTATATTGGGTGTGTGGCTTACTGATATTCAACTCCCGGCAAAGATTCATTCAGGTTTAATCTTCACAATCTTACCATCTTTAATGACTACCAGTTCGCTGTTTCGTTCTTTTTTAAACTTAATCAGCCTATCATAAGCCAGATCAAGGCCCGCAAGAATCCTTTCTCTCAATTCCTTTTGTTTTTCAAGCTTCGTCATAATATTGTTTTAACCTATTGAATTTGACATCGTTTACTACAATTAGCCCTCTCCCATCTTTTTGCGCAAGCAACTCATGCCGACCAAGTGAATTATCGAAAACTAATGCATCATCAACAATGGGAAGATAGATATTAAATAAATTATTGATTCCTTTATGATAGCGCCTTTCAATAACTTCCGGATCGATGTTATGTCCACCTTCCGCGACCCTACTTTTTACACGTTCCTTTGCTAACTCTACATTTTCTAACCAGAAAAAGAGCAGCATAGTTGAATAACCTTTCTGTTTTGCCTCTAGAATTTTATTCTTATAACTTCGGGTAGACAGTGTTGTTTCGAAAGCAAAACTTTCATTAGCCTTTAACAACTCGTTTATTCTGCTTAGCATAATCCTGCCTGCCTCAATCGCTACCTTTTCAGGCTGAAAAGGTGAAAGTCCCTTTGCAATTTCATCTGCATTGACAAACTCTCTGCATTCGATAATTTCAGGTAAAATGGTAAAAGAAGCTGTTGTCTTTCCTGCACCATTGCAGCCCGCAATTATGTAGAGACTTTTTTCGTCCATCAATACAAATTTACAAATTTATTCCTGCATCTGACAATACGGAACCAAGTAAGGTGATTCTCCCTGCCTCCGGAAAGGAGTTCGTTTATGCGGCAGCAATCCGTCAGTTTGCCAGCATGATGAATGATCTCCATTCATCTTTAATAGCATACTTCTTTCCCTTGCATGCCTTGTTATTCCTATATTTTAAACTTAAGCAAAATAACATCTTTTGCTGCGACTTGCACTTGCTTCCCTTGCCCTATGTTGTAAAGTCTTCCGGAAAAGACGTCTGTTGCGACGAAAACGCTTTGCGCTGAAAGCCCTGCTTTTGCAAGATCTAGCACGAAATCCTTTTCTGAATCTCCATAATTAAATACCGCAAGGTAGCAGATTCCATCCATTTTTTTCCAAAACACTCCGGTTGCCGACTTTCTGGCGCTTCCATTTAACGGCCGGAAAGTTTTTCCATCGGCTACAAGATTGAGCAGTTCCTTTTTTTGAAAGAGCTCCTTTGCCCGTGTTGTCCAGGCACCGGCGACAGAGAAATCATCGCCAGTTATAAAAGTTCCGGTAATAACGGCAGACAATGTCCTGGCTTTATTCTCACCGTAGCTTTCGTTTGCCAGAACCACATGGTCGGCATCCAGGTAGTTGTATAAATAGGTTTGCCACCAACCATATGTTACGCTGTTAAGCGTGTATTCGGTTTCGCTGATACTTTTAAACGCATCACAGGCAATGCGACGGATGTGGACGTATCGCCCAGTCGCCATGCTGGGAGAAATCGCCGCATAAACGAGCATTCGGTTGCCGAGCTGTTTCAACAAATACTCCATCCCTATTTTATAGGCTTGCATTCCCGTTTTAACTTTCCTATTGTAGAATGAGTCTGCTTCAACCGCCCCATGGCCCAGAAAGTCGATTTTGATCATTTTAAAACCACATTCTTTTAACTTTCCGATTACCAGTTTAATTCTTTCCTGTGTTCCGGGATGCGTGGGATCTAAAGCACGCGCGCCATCAAAATCATGATATCCTCCGTTAACTTTAGTCCATAGATCCCCGTAAGTAAAAGAACTTCCCTCGACACGTCTTTCCTTCCCTGCTTTAAATCCCCAATCTGTAAAAGGAGCCCAGTAAACCCCCGGTTGTACTCCTTTGCTCAAACAATATGTGGCAAAGCTTTTAAGCTCAGAGTAGTCGCCCTCCAGTCCTCCTTTGATCATTTTATCCCAGTAAGAATCAAGATCAACATAGACATCCTTTCCACTTCTAAAGCCACTTAAACTATCGGCGAAAAAATCGACCACACGTGTAGCGTTTGAATAAGTGATATTCGTTTGCAATGCTCCCCAACTATTCCAGCCGATAGGTGTCGCTTTATTCCAATTAAAAATATAAGGTACTTCGGCTTTTCGGTTAGCCTTCCCATACTCTTCCAATCCGGTGCGCCAGTCGTCAAAATATCCAACAAAAAATTTAGCTGACCTTATCACATCTCCTTCAATAAATCCGTGGAATCGCTGATCACGGGTAACGTCTTTATCAGAGTAGCCAGAAAATGCCTCCAGTTTATTGCCGGTATATGAAGCTTTCGTTGCCACGCCGGACTTCCACACCATGTGCTCTACTGAGCCCGCAACTATCGCATTACCGGAATTCTCGTTATAGACCGCACCGACCTCAGAACTTGTATTTTCCATCCCATCATTACATTCTTTGGCATCGTACCTGATCCAGGCATCGTTATCAAAGGGAACAAAAAGCGAGCGGTTATTCAAATCATTTTCATCATTCTTGAAACCGGCGATAAGCGGGGCAAGATAGTTGGATTTAAGATTCTTTCCTTCCAGAGTAATCTCTATAAAAAAGTAGTCTTTGGCCGGATAAGTATAGATGCAATGCTTTATGATGGGTAATCCGGGAGATCGATATTCGATTGTATGCTTAATACCTTTTCCAAAGAGATCACTTAGTGTTTTTTTAGAATAATTATGCGTTTTATAATTTTGTACATATAATAGCTCGTCGTTATTTTTTGCCTGAGCATACCCATTATAAAATATCAGTTTACCGTTCAGGTAAATATCCATTTTCCCACTATTGAGGTCGTATTTGATCATGCCATTTTTGCCATATAATATATCTACCCTGTCTGTGGCAGCAAAAGAATCAAGCCGGGATACAAAGACAAGTGAGACAAATAAAAAAAGAGCCTCTCTGCACAGTTTAAAAAACACCATATTATTCTATACTATTCTACAATAATAGAACAATAGCGGATACGCAAAAACAAAAACTTTCTATAAGCGGCTGCAATGAACGTGTCAGCGTATTCGGCTACAACAAAAGTAGTTTCGGCTACGCCGGCCCGTTCGTGCGTTTGCAAATTTGTATTAACAAATAGTTGACAAATGAAGATCGCAGTAACAGGTTCCTTAGGGAATATCAGCAAACCGCTGACAATTGAATTGCTACAGAAAGGACATGAAGTAACTGTTATCAGCAGCAATGCTGGCAAAAGAAAAGAAATTGAGGCGTTGGGTGCTTCGGCCGCCATTGGATCACTGGAAGATGAAGACTTTATCACTTCCGTATTTACAGGAAAAGATGCGGTATATACGATGATACCGCCGAATAATTATTTCGACCATACCCTAGATCTTCCTGCCTATTATGAAAGGCTGGCAAGAAACTATGAACAAGCAGTAAATAAATCGGCTGTCAAGCGTTTAGTACATCTAAGCAGTATCGGAGCTCATTTAAAAAAAGGAAACGGAATTCTGGCCAGCACGCACGTCGTGGAACAAATTTTGGGTCGGTTGAGTGATGTTACCCTTACGTTTATTCGCCCTACATCTTTTTATTACAACCTGTTGGGTTATATTAATGGAATAAAAACGGAAGGGCTGATAAGCGCCAACTACGGCACCCAAAATATCATTCCATGGGTATCACCTATTGATATTGCAGCGGCTGTGGCTGAAGAATTAACAGCACCGGCAGGCACTCCTATTCGTTATGTCGCCAGCGAGGAGCTGAATGGTGACGACACAGCAAAAGTTCTGGGTACAGCTATTGGCATACCCGATTTAAAATGGAAACTTATCAGCGATGAAGAAGCATTGAATGGGCTATTGACTATAGGAATGAATCCCTCAATTGCAGCCGGACTGGTAGAAATGTATGGTGCGCTGCAAACAGGGTTGCTATCTGCAGACTATTATTGTAACCGGCCTGAAAAAATGGGCACTGTGAAGCTTGCCGACTATGCAAAGGAATTTGCTGCTGTTTACAACTCGCAGTGCTAAGTTATACGTAATAAGTTGTAAGTTATAAGTGTAAAGCGCAAGCACCTCCATAACAGCATTATCAACAGAATCATTATATTGTATTCATGCCTGGAAAAAAAATCATTCACTTAAAAAGCATCACGGAATTTCATCGCAGTCGTGGATTAGAGGCACCTCAGCATCCGCTGATAAGTATTGTAAATTACGCGGATATTCAACTGTCTGCTGATACTGCCGACGTAAACTGGGTTTGCGATTTTTATTCCATTGCAGTTAAAAGAAATTTAAATGCTAAACTGCATTATGGGCAACAGGAATATGATTTTGACGAAGGGGTAATGTTCTTTATCGCTCCCGGGCAGGTATATGGTGTATCTTTTGAAGGCGCTGCTACATGGGAACGTTCGGGATGGATTTTATTGTTACATCCCGACTTTCTATGGAATACTTCATTAGGTACCAGTATCAAGGGGTACGAGTATTTTGGTTACGCAGCGAATGAGGCACTTCATCTTTCAGAAAAGGAAGAAGCTACAATGAAGGGGATTATTGATAATATCAGGCAGGAATATCACAATAATATGGACAGGTTCAGTCAAAACATCATTATTGCCCAAATAGAAACGCTGTTATTTTACGCTGACAGGTTTTATCAACGCCAGTTTATCACGCGAAAAATTTCTAGTCATAAAATACTATCACGGTTCGAAATTATATTAAACGAGTATTTTAGCTCCTGTAAACAGATGAACAGCGGCTTGCCATCCGTACAGTATATCGCCGGCTCATTGAACGTATCTCCTAATTACTTAAGCGGCTTATTGAAAAGCCTTACAGGTGAGACTACGCAGCAACACATTCACAACTATCTGATTGAGAAAGCGAAAGAAAGACTATCAGCCACAACATTATCGGTTAGTGAGATTGCTTACGAGCTGGGGTTTGAGCATCCTCAGTCCTTCAGCAAACTGTTCAAGTTAAAAACGGATGTTTCACCCCTTGAATTCAGAGCAAAGTTCAACTGACAAACTATCTATGGATTCCTTCGAGTGCCGTTGGGCACTAATCACTATTCTCATCTTTTAAGCCTCTTAATAAGGCATAAATAGCCATGCTATGGCCATGACCCAGCCCAAAGTCTTCTTTAAGCCAATTTGTAATTTCTCCGGCTTTTACCTTCAGTTCTCCATTTTGAATAAAACCCTTGTCTTCGGCGAGTGCTTTAAACTCCGCGGGGCCTTTGCCTGTTTTTTCTTTGATAGTTTTGAGATATCCCTGAAACGACATATTGATAAGTAAATTTCTCTAATATAAGAAAAGCGGCGATGACTTTCGCCACTGCTGCTTTTCCTGATTTTGCTTCAGCTAAATTTAATACCTGTCGAACCATAGATGCGTGAGCAGATTATCTGTACCCTGAGCATTTACGGCGTCCTGATAGCTCTTACTATTCAGGGTTTGCTCTGTACCGGGATAAATAAAGCGGACAGGTATTCTTCCGTTCAACACCCCCGCGGCTGCAGGCTGTAGTTGCGGATAATCAAGCCGGCGCCATTCAGCGAATGCTTCCAGTCCCTGCCCGAACAAGGCGATCCATTTCTGGTCTCCGATAGATTTCTTATAATTTGAAGGATTATACCTTACTGAAGCCTGAACCAGATAGGTATTAATGGTTGTCTCATTCGTAATCCCATACTGTCCGAAGGAAGCAGTAATCGCTTTGATATAAAGATCCCCGGCATCTTCATTGCTTAAGCCGCGTGCAGCTGCTTCCGCCCTTAGAAACAGGACTTCAGCGTATGTTAAGATAACTGCAGGGGCCTCGGCTGCTGTGAAATATCCACCAGGTCTTGAGGTTTTGGATAATCCGAGATTGGCTGCATCGCCAGTTGTAAGTCCGTTTGGTACGCCAACATATTTAGTAGTGTCTTTAGGGAGTTCGGCATATACCGGCAGCCTGGGATCGTTCAGATCATATAACCGGTCTACCACCGTCTTCGAGATTCGGGAATCCTGACGGGTGGAAAAAATAGCTGCAACAGGATTCCAGTTTGGCGACGCTTCATATGTTACTTTAGCATTTTCAGCGTTACTGCTGATCAGGCCGGCAGGGCTTGCAAGCACCTGGGTTACAATTTGCTTTGACAAATCCGGCTCTCTGTCGGAGATCCGAAGAGCGATACGAAGTTTCAAAGAGTTGGCGAACTTCTTCCAGTTGCCAATACTCCCCTTGTAAATTGCATCTCCGCTTATTGGTGCAGATCCTTCAGTCAGCGTCGTCAAAGCTAAATCCAGCTCCTTTAATATCCCATGATATACATCCTGCTGTTTGTCGTACACTGGATTTGGATACTGATCAATATTGCCGGCCTCTGAATATGGTACATCTCCAAAGGCATCAGTTAACAGTTGAAAATCCCACGCCCGGAGAATATGGGCAACCCCTACGTAATTGGGATTACCCTGTGCTTCGCCAAGCTCAATAATCGTGTTGAGATCGGTAATATTGTTTGCATATATTGTAGCCCAAAAGGAAGAAAAGCTGGCGTTACTAAATACATACCGGTCGACATCCGTATACTGGATTCTGGCCCATTGTTGTATGAATAACTGACTGGCGCTATAATTAGCGGTACTACCCCAATAATTGTCGGCTGCCGACTTGGTAACAGAGGTTAAGAGATAATCGGGCTGCGGGCTCTCTGCCGCATTCGGATTTTTATTAATATCTGATAGTTCTTTTTGGCAGGAAAATAATATAGAACTGGCTACCAAAACTGTCCATATATATATATTCGTCTTCATGATGTCGTTTTAAAATTTCAGGTTTAAATTAAGTCCGAAACTGCGGGTACTGGGGTAAGTCAGGTCTTCTAAGCCCTGCCCGTTACCGGTATTAAAAGCAGTTTCCGGATCAATGTTTGGTACTTCCTTATGGATGATAAACAGGTTCCGCCCGACTAAAGAAACCACCGCGTTCTGAAGTCCGATCTTTTTAAGGAACGAAGGATTGAAAGCGTAACCCAACTTCAGTTCCCTAAACTTAACGTAAGAGGCGCTGTAAACATATTGCTCATCAATGCTTGAACGTGACTTGTAGTATTGAGACGCTGCGATAATCTGTGTGTTCGGGTTGCCGTCTTCACCTACACCCGGAAATATGATCCCGTCGTCGTATACAGTGGCACCCGCAGGAGCCGGGCCGTTGAGCGTTACAGCAGGTTTACTCTTGTCATTTCCAGGATAGTAATATTCAAGTCCGCCGTGTTCCTTATCGCGTCCCGGCAGCGTTTGTTTGAGTACTCCGGTGTAATCACCAGTAGCATTGGTTCCAGAATATATACTACCGCCGATACTGGCATCAATAAGGAAACTCAGGCTGACTTTCTTATAACTGAAGCTGTTATTTATACCCCCGATCCAGTTGGGCGTAAAATGCCCCAGCTCTTTCAGTGTTGGGTCGGACTGCGGCAGTCCGTCTTCACCTACTACAATATTCCCGTTTGAATCACGAAGGTAGCCGATGCCGACAATAGTTCCGTAAGAACGTCCGGATGCGGCAATAACCTGAGCAGTACCGTCAGTTGCGAGTATTTGAGGATCGATATCATAAGTACGGCTCCTGTTTGCTGCAAAATTTATATCGGCATCCCACTGGAAGGCTTTTGTTTTTATTGGCGTAAGTCCAAGCTGTACCTCCAAACCCTTGTTGGTGATCTTTCCTGTATTGGTTACCCGCTTGTTATAACCGGCAGTCGGAGTTACATTTATTTCGAGGATTTGATTCATGCTGTTTGTATTGTACACACTCAAATCTAAACGCACACGGCCTGAAAAGAAACCGGCTTCCAACCCTAATTCCGTTGAGCTGGTCGTCTCCGGCTGAAGCAAGGGATTGTTTCTGGTACCGGATGTTGTTAAGACTGGATAACCGTTAAAAGGAGCTCCGAAGTTGTAGTTGTTAAGTAGTCTATAGGGATCGGCGTCGGCACCGACCTTTGCCCATCCCGCACGAATTTTACCATAACTGAATATGTTGCTGTGTATTTTTAAAAGGTCGCTCCATACCAATGTTCCGTTTATTGAAGGGTAAAAATACGACCGGTGCTCTGGGGGAAGAGTAGATGACCAGTCGTTCCTGCCGGTAACATTAATGAAAGCATAATCTCTAAACCCTAATTGCGCTGAGCCGTAAACACTATAAACGCGTCTTCGGGTTAGTACGCCTGTAGATACTAAAGGATCCCGTGAGTTGGCAAGTGTGTATACATTTGCTACTGCAAGCCGGGGAGCTCTCTGATCATTTTCTTCATACGTATTATTTCTGAGGTTGGCTCCTGCAAGTGCATTTACAGTAAAATCTGAATTGATCTTTCTATCGTAATTCAGATTAAGCTCTGTATTGTTTTCATTCACCCTGTAACCGGTCTCCTGGTAAGATCCGAAAGGGGTGCCGCTGGTACCATAAGCGATGCGAAGTTTGCGACGGTCGTTATAATTATCCACTCCAGACCGAAAATTGACGCTAAGGGTTCCAGTTATTAGGACTACCGGTCGAGAAATAAGACTCTTTCAGCTTATCTATATCTACCTGACGACCAAACCACGCGAACTGTAACATTGTACTGGTTGCCCTCCGACCCCCTACTCCGGGAAGATTCGGAGCATCGGTAATAAAATAATTACCGGTTGTGGTGAGTGTTAAACGCGGATCAAGCTTAAAAGAAGTATTAAAAGACACATTTCTTTTATTTAGTTTGGTATTCGGGGTAATCCCAGTCTGGTGTGAGTTATTAAACGAAACCCTGTAGTTATACTTGTCGGCGGCATCAGCGATAGAAATACCGTTATCGGTTAGAAACCCGGTTTCGAAGTAGTCTTTTACATTGTCTGGATGAGGTACAAAGGGTACCGGAACACCGTTAGAACCAAACTGAGGAATTAAACGCCCGTCCATCTTTGGCCCCCAGCTTTCGTCGACATTATCATTCAGGCCGCCCCCATTTCCATCCACATAACTGAACTGCCCGTTTGCTCCCTGGCCAAAAACATCCTGATACTCTGGCAGAACTAATGGTTTCTCGAACACGTTATTGGAGTTCAGGGTAATT
>DALYUO010000115.1:4461-5970 GCA_031981225.1 Pararcticibacter sp. | reverse complement strand
AAACCCTGCTTCTTCCGACCTGTTTTTGTCTTAATCAGGACTACGCCGTGGGCAGCGCGCGAACCATAAAGAGCCGCTGCAGTAGGGCCCTTAAGTACACTTATCGTTTCAATATCTTCAGAATTAAGATCTGAAATGGCGTTAGCATAATCACGACTTCCTCCCGCACCAAGTTGTGAATTATCCACAGGCACATCATCAACAATAAATAATGGCTGATTATTATTGCTTATAGAAGTCTCGCCCCTGATTACGATCCTGGATGATCCCATATTACCCTGGGAGTTAGTGACGCGAACCCCGGCAACTTTTCCCGATAGTGCATTTACCAGGTTATTCGATTTTGCTGTAGACACGGCGGCCGATTTAATCTCCTGCACTGCGTAACCCAGGGATTTCCTCACCCTGCTGACCCCCAGGGCCGTAACAACCACCTCATTAAGAGAATTGCTTGAAGCCGATAGATAGATCGTAAGAGGAGCGCTTCCTGCGGTGACTGCTGCGCGTTGTAATTGATAGCCCAGATAGGTAAAACTAAGCGTATCACCTGTATTGCCCTGGATCCTAAAAGATCCGCTTCCGTCGGTGACCGCCTTGTCCCCTTTGTTGGATGAAACAGTAACACCTATCAGGGGATCACCCGATCCCCGCTCTCTGACACTACCAGAGATTGTCCTTTCCTGTGCGCCCGAATTGCGTACGGACAGAAGAGCCAGGAAAAATATAAGAAACAGTATTTTTACTTTCATTGTATTATTTTCGAAATTTCAATTAATAAAATTCATAGTCCTGCCAGAGACTACGCAGACGAAGCGGCTATACAACCGCTGTATTATTACGTTATAAATATTAAAGCTTTATTTTTGAAGTATTTGCCTTCAGGCAATAGCGGGAACTATGCGCAACACATTAGGCAACAACAAGATACTAATTCACTGGCAGATGAATAGATGCAAAAAACTGAAGTAGATTGCCCTGCGGCATAAAAAGAAAATGGTGAATCTTTCATTTTATATATTAAAGTAATAGAATGATGAATGTTTAACGAAGATCGATCTCAGCCTGCGATCCTCAACTGTTTTGGTCCCGATGTGTGATACAGTCCCACCAGTTTGTCGACCGTATAATCGATATCCTGTTCAGTGTTGTATTTACCGAAAGAAAAGCGGACCACTGTTCTTTCAAAATTATAATTCAGCGCATGTAACACGTGAGAACCGCCTGTTGAATGACTCGTACAGGCACTGCCTCCCGAAGCACAGATATTGTGACTATCCAGGAATGCAAGAGCTGTCGAAAACTCCGGCGATGATGGAAGAGATAAACTTAAAACAGTGTATAAGCTTTTCTGCGGATCGGCAGAGTTTCCATTAAATGTGATTTCAGAGATCTCATCTTTCAGTCTGTCAACCATGCGTGTTTTAAGCGCCAGAATTCGATTTTTGTCGGCTTCCAGATCCCGGTATGCTATTTCAAGCGCCTTAGCCATGCCTACAATTCCCGAAACAT
>DALYUO010000115.1:2542-4451 GCA_031981225.1 Pararcticibacter sp. | reverse complement strand
CCTTTGATTATTGAGCTGAGATTCGTGCGGTTGCCATGATACAAAAAACCGACGCCTTTCGGCCCGTTAAACTTATGAGCCGAACCTACGATAAAATCAGCATTTAGTTCGCTGAGATCGTAGACATAATGCCCCATCGTCTGAACCGTATCCGAATGAAACAGAGCATTATATTTCCTGCACATTAGTGCGACTGTATCTATATCATTCAAATTGCCGATTTCATTGTTCCCATGCATTACCGAAACAAAAGCGCGTTCATGAAAGGCAAGAATATTTTCAAGATGCTTCAGAGAGATATTTCCTTTTTCATCATGCATGAGATACAGAAGCTTAATAGCGCCTGTGCTTTCGAGAGATTTCAAAGTATTCAAAACCGCATGATGCTCAAAATGACTGGTTACCGCAAGTTTAATACCGGACGATTCTATAGCTGAACGGATAGCTGTGTTATCGGCTTCAGTCCCCCCGGCGGTGAACAGAATCTGGTTGGGTTGTGCATTTAAAAGCCCGGCGATGGTCTCCCTTACACTCTCTACAGCTTTCCTTGCTTCTCTTCCCACGCCATGAGCGGAAGATGGATTGCCAAACCCTTCAAAAAAGAAGGGCTCCATTTCACTAAAAACTTCCCTGTCTAAAGGGGTTGTAGCTGCATTGTCTAAATAAATCTTCATAATAAGTTTACTTTTAATAAGCTTATTCAGAATGAAAGAAAGGAAGATTTCCGTTTGATAGTATAGCAGACGTATGCGCAGTAGTCTGGTTTTATATCAACTTATCTTTTCTGCACTTCGTGCAGACAGGAATTAGCACCTTGTTTTACAACAGGTTGCTAAGACTTCACAGGGCCTATCCCTCCGTCTTTCTGGATAAGTGTTAAATAACACAGGGGCAAATATAGACAATACTCTACTAATTCTATAGGATTTTATTAATTATTTCTAAAACGTATAAAAAGGAAGGATATTGGGGGAAGCGATACTAACTCCTAGTAAGTTTTGAAACGCAGGATTAATTGAATTTTGAGAATCTATTTTCGAGATTGAGCAACCAATTTTCTCTTTTTTCGCGGCTTACAGATTTCACCGAAGAAAAGTTTATCCAACTCAGATTTTTGTAACCCATCGTTTTAAAAACACTTCGCAACATTGCTCTTCTAATCAAATTTCCGACGAGCAGGGAATACATTATCCGGGGCTTATTCATCGTGGTGATTATTGTGACACTTTTTAAACTTTTTAAAAGTGGTACTAATCCAAAACCTCTTGGGTGGTGGTCATACACCACGCCAGGGCATAGAACCCTGTCAATAAAACCTTTAGTTCTTGCAGGCATTAAATCCCACCAAATCGGAAAAACAAAGATCAGATGGTCAGCTTCCTCCAAACGTTTATTATAGTCTATTACCTGAGGATCAATGGGTTTATGTTCCACGAAGGCTTTCAAGTCAGCCTCCGACATTGCAGGGTTAAATCCATCATTATCAAGGTGTATAAGGTCGACTTCGTGGCTTGCTTTTCGAAGTCCCTTAGTTACTGAACTTAATATTGCATTATTATAGCTTCCCTCGTAGGGATGGTTAAATACTATTACTACTCTCATCTTGTCTGAATTATTTTACAAAACTGAGAAGCAGCGAACGCCCGGACGATAACAATTGTAAAGAAATGAATTTATCGCCTGTTTCGTATCCGGCTTAATGAAACAGAAGTAATACCTAAATAAGAGGCAATATAATGCTGCGGAATACGCTGAATAATATGCGGGTAGTCGTCAACAAGCTCCTCGTAGCGTTTTTGAGGATTATTTTTAAGATAGGAATATAAAAGTTTTTGGCTGTGTAAAAGTCGCCTGAATAGATGTTCTTCCATCTCTTTTTTCATTTCAGATGAATTCCCCAGAGCAATTT
>DALYUO010000115.1:0-2502 GCA_031981225.1 Pararcticibacter sp. | reverse complement strand
AAAACACAAGGTTCTAAACTTTCAATGCTATATAAACTTGGCTGACCTGTTCTAAAACTCTCAATGGAAGCAACGCTGTCGCCCTCAAAGAAAAATTGGGTTGTTATGTCTTTACCATCATTATTAATCCAGGTTCGCAAGCATCCTTTTTCGATAAAGAACATTGTTCTTGAAATCTGTCCTTCCTGTAAAAGAATTACTTTAGCTGGAACTTCCTGTCGCTTAAAACAGTGACTGAATTGACCCCATCTGTTTGTCATTGAAGTTTTTTTGATATCGCCTTTGTTCTCGTTTCAAAATTACATGAATAATTCTCTTCTGAAGCTAACATCCTTTGATACGGGACAGTGCAGTCCTATAACTCGTAAGTTAAATTCTCGCAGTAAATGCCTTCCGATTTCAGCAAGTTTTCTATTACCTGGGGCCGCAAACCAGAGGACACAACCCGCAGAATTTTGTCGCAGTCGCATAAGTCGAAATTCCATCGCGTAATCTGGTTAGTTGACTTAAGCAGAGCAGATGCCCGTTTCACATCGCTCTCGCATTCTACATTGGTTTTGAAAATCAGTACATCTTCCATACTCATTTGATTTATTTCGGGACCTCAGTCATGCGACAATTGACCGTAATAGATTTCCGATTACTTCCTGATGTCATTCACAACTGCGGCCCCGGCAAGAACAAATCTAACTTAGTTCACGATATCTGCCACGTATTTTATACAAACAGGGGATTCCCTTATACGAAACGGGCATTCGCTATCTTCTATAAGTGCACTTGAAGGAGTATTAACTTTCTTATTTTTTACCTCTGCGCAGGATTTGGTATAAAAAAATACACCTCTTGTATAAAAACAGAATCGTCGCTCAATCAAACCTCTACTTTCGCCGCATTCGTCATCGGACAGACAACGTCACTTACAAATAGTTAAAACACCAACACATAGGAGAATTTCAATGCAATGAGAAAAACAGTATTAATTATATTGTCAATATCGGCGTTTAATCTGCAGGCGCAGGAAAGGTTCACGCTTAAGAAATGCGTAGAATATGGCCTCAAAAACCATCGCAACAACACGATTTACGCCAACAGAAAAATAGCAGCCGACGCGCAGATCAGGGAGGCGCTTGCCGCTTATCTACCACAGATTAGTGTTAGCAGCACGCTGGACGACAACCTTAACCTTCAGGAAACGACAATACCAGCCGGCATTCTGGGCCCTGGGGAAACCAGGGTAGCCTTTTCTCAAAAATACAGCGCTGACGCAAATGCCAGGTTGGACCAGATGATCTTCGATAAATCGCTGCTCACCTCACTTAAAGCCAATAAATACCATCGCAAGTCGGCAGAGCTCAGCAATGCGCAGAGCCAGGAGGGCATAATTTACAATGTAAGCAATGCTTACTTTCAAATACTGATTTACAGGCAACAGCTTAATCTGCTCAGGGCTAACAAAGAAAGCTATGAAAAGCAAATAGAGATATTCAGGTTGCAGGTAGAAAAGGGCGTAACAATTGAGAGTGACCTGAATAAGGTGAGGGTTGACTATAACAATACCCTCTCGCAGATCCGCCTGGCAGAAAACAATGTGCAGCTGACTGAAAATGAATTGAAGTATGAGATGGGTTATCCGACAGATAACAGCCTGCTTATTGACACAGCGCTTATCTCTTCTATGCCGACCTTGCTTAGCCCAGCAGGCGATCCCGGCTTTATCCCTTCTTCGAAAACCGATTATCAGATTACTGCCACTAATGTGCAGCTCCTTAAAATTGAAGAAGACCGCATCCGCGCGCAGGGTTTGCCTACTCTTAGCGGTTATGCCCTTTATGGCCAAATTGGTTATGGCGACAATCTCAGACAGTCGTATAAAGATCTGGATCCTTATTCGGCTATCGGGCTTAAACTAAGCATTCCATTGTTCAACTTCTATAAACGGAATGCGCAACATGCGCAGGCACGCGTGGAACGATTAAATGCTGAGGAAAATTTGAAACTCGACGAAGAAAAATACAAGCTTGAATATCACAATGCGCGAACGAAGTTATTGCAGAGCCAGGTAAATATGGAAAGCGACCGCCGTAATATAACACTTGCAGAATCAACCTTCAGACTTACTAATCTTCAGTTTCAAAAAGGTGTTACGAGCTTAGTCGACTGGCTCAACACTCAAAACTCACTGAAAGAAGCGCAGAACAGCTATCTGGAATCATTATACAACTATTTCCTGGCGCGCCTTGATGTAGAGAAGGCGGCAGGCTCTTTACACTCATTTTATAATTCACTTTAAACCCGATGAAAAAGAAACTTTTACTCGCTGCAATACTGATTGGAACAGCCCTGCTGATTGTATGGAAACTGGCCTCCAATAAGAGTAAGATAAATGATCAGAATAAACCAAACAGCGCCGGTTCAATACGAATTCCGGTGACTGTTGCGACAGTAAAAGAAGAGTTGATGGATATCAATATTGTAAAGACCGGGTCTGTTGCTCCGTTTAAA
>DALYUO010000114.1:13112-15604 GCA_031981225.1 Pararcticibacter sp. | reverse complement strand
GCCCGCCAGAGCCGATGGTACTGCGGTAACACGTGGGAGAGTAGGTCGGTGCCAATCTTTCTAAAGCCCGTTAGTTCATTCTGACGGGCTTTTTTTATGCCTTAATCCGTCCTTTTTTTTGAGACGGAACCTTTCATCTGTTTTTTCGTACCAAGACCCTGATATAAACGACATACCGCTCCTTAGATATCTGGATTATTTATATATTCAGCGTAAAATTAATGGCACGGTTATTCGTTATAAAGTAATCACTATAAGATAAAGGACCACGAACTAGAAATAATATGAATTTTATACAAAGAACACTTTTACTTTTTACCTTCCTTCCTCTCTTCGCTGTTGCTCAGCAAAAAGATAAACCTGTTCCAAACTGGCAGAACCTCGACCTGGTAAAAGACGGGGTTATGGGTGTAAGCACCGAAAAAGCATATCAGGAATTGCTGAAAGGAAAGAAAGGTGCGCCGGTTGTTGTATGTGGTCTAACCCTTCGGAAATTGCGGGCAACAATAAGGATGATGATAAAAACGGGTTCACTGATGATATCCACGGCTGGAACTTTATTGGTTCGCCGCAGTACAGTGTTCAGTACGACAACCTTGAAGTTGTGAGACTGATCAGGAAGTATCGGGAAAAGTACGCATCGGTAGTGAACTCTACCCCTTTATCGCCTGAAGAAAGAAAGGAATTCAATCTGTATAAACAGATGGTGACGGACTATATGACTAAGCTGGAGAATGCGAGAATGGGCTATGAAAGTACCAGCATCCTTCGCAAGAACCTCGATTCAATAGTAAGTCGGATTGGAAAAAAGCAACTTACTATTCAGGATTTTGATCAGTATAAAGCACAAACCGAAATAGAATCGAAGGTATTGAAGGTGGTCAAGTCGGAGCTCAGGAAAGAGCAGGATTACAAAAAATTTAAAGAGGAGCTTGACGAAGCTTATCAGTATTACAGCAGTCAGGTGAATTACAATTTGAATATTGATTTTGATCCCAGAGACTCAATTAAAGACGATTATAATAATGGAGCTCAATATCATTATGGTAATTCCGATGTGAAAGGTCCGGATGCCGATCACGGAACTCACGTTGCCGGTATTATCGCTGCCGACAGGCAAAACAATAAGGGCATAAAGGGAGTGGCGCAAAACGTTCGGATCATGTCGGTTCGTACCGTGCCCACTGGTGATGAGCGCGATAAAGATGTAGCAAACGCTATACGGTATGCTGTAGATAATGGCGCCAAAGTAATAAATATGAGCTTTGGCAAGAGCTATTCCTGGGATAAACACCTGGTAGATAGCGCTGTGCGATATGCCGCGTCAAAAGACGTATTACTGGTTCACGCTGCTGGCAACGATTCGAAGAATACGGATATAGAGAACAACTTCCCGACCCGCATCTTTGCAGATAGTGTGGACGCAAATTTTTGGGGGATGAACCGGAAAGTTTCTGTAGTTCCTGGTGCCGGCCAGCGGCCTATGGGCAGCATGGGAATGCCTGGATCGCCGCGTTCTAATGCCGCAGTGAAGGTAGAACCTGATACCCTTAAGTTTACGAAACCGAAAGCCGAAAATTGGATTGAGGTAGGAGCTTCGCATTGGAAGAACGATGATGATCTTGTTGCAAGCTTTTCGAATTATGGAAAGAGATCGGTAGATGTATTTGCCCCCGGGGTGCAAATCAATTCTACTATGCCTGGCTCAAAGTATAAAGAAAATGATGGAACAAGTATGGCCGCGCCGGTAGTGGCAGGTGTAGCTGCTTTAATTCGATCTTATTATCCATCTCTTACAGCTGTACAGGTTAAAGACATCATTATGAAGTCTGTTACCAAAGTAGACCAAAAAGTTAAGGTGAAAGAAGAAGGTTCGACCAAGCGCGTCAAGTTCTCGGATATTTGTATTTCTGGAGGCGTAGTAAATGCGTACAATGCTTTACAGATGGCGGCCGGTATGCAACAAAGATTGACGAGCAAATAAAGCAAACTTACCGTACTATGCTTTTGGAGAAGCTATAGCTAATCTCACTGGATTTTTTTACCTTTGCGATCCATTTAACGCTGTTTGCAGCAGTATCAATGATTATGGCTAAGTATCAAACACTTCTTTACTATTGTTATACTACAATAGCGAATGCGGAACAATTTGCCGCAGATCATCTTCAGTTTTGTAAGTCACTCGGACTCACCGGCAGGATTATTGTCGCCGATGAAGGACTAAACGGTACCGTTTCGGGCACAACCGAAGCGTGCGGTGCTTACATGAACGCGGTCCATGCAGATGGGCGCTTTGCATCTACAGAGTTCAAAATCGACGAAGTCGACGAACCTTCCTTTATTAAGATGCATTGCCGATATAAAGCGGAGATTGTCCATTCCGGCTTGCGTGACCCTCATATCATTGATCCTAAGAAACAAACAGGGGTCCATTTAGCCCCTAACGAGTTTTTAGAGATGAAAGACCGTGACGATGTTGTCATACTGGATGT
>DALYUO010000114.1:7722-13102 GCA_031981225.1 Pararcticibacter sp. | reverse complement strand
TCAAATTACGAGCATTCATTAGGGAAGTTTAAAAACGCAGTAACTTTAGATATTGACAACTTCCGCGATTTTCCGTCAAAGATTAATGAGCTCGCCCAGTATAAAGGCAAGAAAATATTGACCTATTGTACTGGCGGCATTAAATGTGAAAAGGCGTCTGCCCTTTTATTACATGAAGGCTTTGAGGAGGTGTACCAACTTCATGGGGGCATTATAAAATACGGGAAAGAAGCAGGGGGGAAGGATTTTGAAGGGAAATGTTACGTCTTTGACAACCGCGTCGCAGTCGATGTGAATACTGTTAATCCGGTTGTTATTTCCAAATGTCATAATTGTGGTAAATCTACAGCTAAGATGATCAACTGCGCCAATCCCGAATGCAATGAGCATTTCACTCAGTGCGACGAATGTGGATGGGAATTGGACGGCTGTTGTTCAAATGAATGTAAAAGTCATCCCCGCAAGCGTTTGTACGATGGCTCGGGCTATTATGTGAAAGTGCCCCAACAAATTAATTTGAACAAAGAAGGCCGCGGGGCCTTTATAAAAGACCTTCGTCCTCTTGCATGAAAGCAATCTTCACCGTCTCGATGCTATGCATCTCCAATGTATTTATGACTCTAGCCTGGTACGGACATCTCAAGTTCGGCGAGATGAAATGGAGTAAAACCCTTGGATTAACGGCTATCATTTTCATTAGCTGGGGTATTGCCCTTGCTGAATATATTTTTCAGGTGCCGGCAAATAAGTTCGGTTTTAAGGATAATGGCGGTCCTTTCAGCCTTCTGCAGTTAAAGGTTATACAGGAAGCCCTTTCTATAAGTGTGTTCCTTATCTTCACAGTCCTTTTCTTTAAAACCGAGAAAATAGCCTGGAACCATATAGTTGGTTTTCTTTTTATTATTCTCGCCGTTTTCTTTATTTTTAAAAAGTGGTAAAATCATTTTTCCCCTTTTAAGCGCCTGGCAAGTTGGCGATTGAACCTAATTTTCTCTTAATGGAATTACTCAGGAATCTCCGTTTATTGATATTTATCTTCGTTCTATTCCTCTCGTTTAACAGCGGAAAAGCGGCCGATATTAAAGGTCTCGGGGTGCCCTACGTTCAGAATTACACAAAGCATGTTTACCAGTCGGGCAACCAAAACTGGGCCGTTACAAAAGATGAGAATGGCATTATGCATTTTGGTAATTCGGAGGGCTTGCTGTCATTTGATGGACGCTACTGGCAATTGAATCGTATGCCCAATCATCTGATTGTTCGTTCTGTTGCTGCCGATGGCAAAGGAAGAGTGTACGCCGGGGGATTTGGCGAGTTTGGCTACTGGGCCTATAATCACAAAGGCCGTCTCGCGTACCATTCTCTGACAAGGCTTCTCCCTGCGGGCTTTACATTGAAGGATGAGATATGGAAAATATATGTTGATGGAGACAGGGTACTTTTCCAGTCATTCGCTTCTGTCTTTATTTATCATAAAGGAAAGATCAGTGTTTTGGAAAAGGGTGGACCTTTTTTCTTTTTGCTAAAAGCAGATTCCCGGTTCTTTATTAAGTCGATGGGTAAGGGCTTTTATGAGATAAAGAGCAACAAGCTTGTAAATATTCCAAACAGCGAATTGCTTGATAATACGGAGGTTCTTTGTATCCTCCCTTTTCAGAAAGGTAAATATCTGATTGGTACAGCTAAAAAAGGGCTGTTTATTTACGATGGCGTTAGTATAAAACCCTGGGAAAATCATGCAAACGGTTTCCTGAAAACTTACCACCTCAATAACGGCTGTGTGGTGATGAACAGATATTTCGCCTTTGGAACGATCCTTAACGGTATAGTGATATTGGACCAGGCTGGACGGATCGTGCAACAGATTAATAAATCAAGCGGACTGCAGAATAATACAGTACTAAGTATTTACTCCGATAATGAACAAAATTTGTGGGCTGGTCTGGATAATGGGATAGACCGGATTGAACTAAACTCGCCTCTATATTTTTATTTCGATAAGAAAGGCGATTTGGGTACTGTATATTCAAGCATTATACACCAAAGTAAGATCTATCTGGGAACAAATCAGGGCCTGTTCTATAGCGATCTGCAGGATCACGGCAGCGATAGTTTCCAGTCGTTTGATTTTAAGGTGATTCCCGGTTCACAGGGACAGGTATGGGATCTTTCATTGATTGATGGCCAGCTATTTTGCGGGCATAACGATGGTACTTCCCTCGTTATTGGCAATACATTAAAAAAGATCTCGTCAGTTAGTGGTGGCTGGATAATCAGGCGTTTAAACTCAAACCCCGATTTGCTTATTCAAGGTACATATAACGGTCTTGCAGTGTATAAAAAGGGGCATGACGACAGATGGGAGTTCTCCCATAAGGTTAGTGGATTCGCAGAGCCGTCGAACTATGTGGAACAAGACGCAAAAGGACAAATATGGGTGGGCCATGCTTATAAGGGACTGTATAAGCTACAGCTTAATTCAGATTACAGAAAGGTGGTATCCTACCGTTACTATGGAAGCAATAATGGCTTGCCGGGCAGTTACCATTTAAACGTATTTAATCTTGAGAATCGTGTAGTATTTTCGTCTGATTCAGGTTTCTATATATATGACGATATAAGCAACCGTTTTTCGAAATACAATCATTTGAACAGAGGCCTCGGTTCTTTTGCTTTCTCCAATAAGATCATTCCGGCGGCTGTAAGGAAATACTGGTTTATTAATCATGGGAAGGTAGCTTTGGTAAGCCTGACTGAGCCGGGGCATATTAAGGTTGACTCTTCGAGTTTTACAATTCTCGACGGAAGAATGGTTCAATATTACGAGAATATAAGCCGGATAAACAACTCATTGTATTTGATTAGCATAGACGATGGCTTCGCCATCTACGATGCGAACAGTATCAATGTAAACGCTCATAATGCGAAATCTTTACCAAGTGTACTGATCCGAAAGTTTGAAAATATAACTTATGGAAATAAGCTGATTTCGGAAGCTGCAGGAGCGGAGATAACAGAAATTCCATATAACGGAAACAACGTTCGGATCTCTTTTGCATTGCCGTATTACCGTCAGGCTAAGATAAAATATCAGTATTACCTTGAAGGATATTCGTCGCAATGGTCAGAGTGGAGTTCTCAGGCAGACAAGGAGTTTACTAACCTTGAGAATGGCTCGTATACATTTAAAGTCAGGGCTATCGTTAATGACAAAACGATATCAGCGCCTGCATCGTTCCAATTTATAATTCTCCCTCCATGGTATCTTAGCAAATGGGCCTATTTTACTTATCTGCTTTTACATATAGCTCTCTTTCTAATACTTCGGCGGATGTATTTCTATAACATAAAAAAGCATCAGGAGAGAATACGTAAGAAACTACAAAAGGAGAAGGAAGAGCAGCTGAAACAGGAGGCTATTGTAAATGAACAAAAAATAGTAAAGCTAAAGAATGAGCAATTACAGGCTGATCTTGAAAGTAAAAGTCGTGAGCTGACAAGTTCTGCGATGAATATCGTATACAAGAATGAACTGTTGCAGAAGATAAGGGACGAGATATATGGTTTGAAAGATAGCAGCGGAAAGAAACTGGGCTCTGATCAGCTGAAGCGTATCGATAAGGTGATCAACGAAGGGCTGAATGATGAGCGCGACTGGAATGTCTTCGAATCCAGTTTCAATGAGACGCATGAAAACTTTTTTAGAAAGCTAAAAAGCCAGTACCCAGAACTTGTACCCAACGATCTGAAGTTATGTGCCTACCTTAGGATGAATATGAGCAGTAAGGAAATTGCCTCTCTTTTGAATATCACCTTAAGAGGAGTGGAGATTCGGCGATACCGGCTACGAAAGAAGCTGAATCTCGAACATGACAAGAACCTCGCGGAGTTCTTTATGCAGTTATAATACTACATCATTACCTCTCATAAGCAATAAATGGGCAATCCGTTTCTACTGTGTGTGTGAAGTACACTATATTAAAAAAAACTCTTAAAGCTTTATCGTTTTAGTTCTACAGAAATGACATTTTTAAAATGTCATTGAATATCATTTCTTGTCATGATGTAGTAAAGTGAAGGTGCTAAATTCGCTTTTTGGAACACATTCTACTCACATTTGTGTTGGTTTCAGTACCAATTTAATAACTAAAAGACCTAATTAATTAAGTTTTATGAGACATTTTTTTACACGATTGTCAGGAGGTATTCTATTTCTCTCTCTGATTCTTGGAAGTGTATTTGCACAGCAAAATACTTCCGTAAGAGGAAGGGTTGCCGATGCTAAAACGGGAGAAGCATTGGTCGGTGTCAGTATCAAAGTTAAGGGTACTACACAAGGAACTTCTACTGACATTAACGGAAGCTTTACAATAAGTGTTCCGCAAGGGCAAATTTTGGTAATTTCATATGTAGGATATCAAAGCCAGGAAGTACCGGTTGGTAGTTCTCCGCTTACCATTAAACTCCTGCCTTCATCGCAAAGTCTATCTGAAGTGGTCGTTGTTGGATATGGGACACAGCGAAAGATCGACGTAACCGGATCTGTATCACAGATAAAGGGTGCTGAAGTGAACAAGCAACCTGCCGCGGATGCGGCAAGCGCGCTGCAAGGAAAAGTTGCAGGAGTTACTATTACAAATTCGGGTGCGCCCGGAGCAGCTCCAAGAGTCATTGTTAGAGGAGTCGGTACGATCTATGGCAATACGAACTTGTTATATGTTATCGATGGAGTTTGGTATGATAATATGAGTTTTATCAATCCTGCTGACATCGAGAATATTAGCATTCTTAAAGATGCATCTGCTCAGTCTATTTATGGTATCCGGGCCGCAAATGGAGTAATTCTGGTGACTACCAAAAAAGGTGTTAAAGGGAAGACTGTAGTAGACTATAATGGATATGTGGGTTTTCAGAATGTTACTAATCAAGTAGAAATGGCTAATGGCGCAGAGTATGCGACTTTGGTTAATGAGTTAACTGTATCTAGTGGTAAGCCAGCTATATTCAACGACCCATCTAGTTTTGGTACGGGAACAAATTGGTATGACGAGGTATTAAGGAGGGCATTTGTTACCAGCCACCAATTGTCTGTGAGTGGAGGAGGTGAGAACTCAACCTATAATCTTTCATTCGGTTATATTAATCAGGATGGACTCGTTGAAGGGAATAATTACAAAAGATATACAGGACGTTTTAACAATGAGTACAAAATAGCTGAATTTTTGAAGGTTGGATTTAATATTACAGCTACTGATAGTGTTTCAAAAGATGTTCCGAATGATATCTGGCATCAACTATATTCAGGAGCTCCAATTGTTCAAGCATACAATTCGGATGGTAGTTTTGGAGATCCTTACAATATCCAAACAGGGGCGTTGGG
>DALYUO010000114.1:0-7712 GCA_031981225.1 Pararcticibacter sp. | reverse complement strand
CGTTGGGAAGTTCAGTAAATTTTAACCCATTAGCAACTCTCGCTGCTTATAATCAAAAATCCAATCGGTATCGTTTTACCGGAAACGCATACGCTAACGTTTATCTTTCAAAAAGTCTGACGTTCAAGACTAGTATTGGAGGGGATTTCGGACAATATGAAAACAGGAGCTATACAGGTGTATATAATTATACGAAAGCGCAAGTAAACAACATTAGTAAATTAGCAATTGGCCGTGTGAGCACGCGTAACTGGATTATTGAAAATACTCTTACTTTTGATAAGAGATTTACTGATCATACTCTTACAGTTCTTGTAGGTCAATCTGCTCAGCGATATAAACAATATGGATCGACGGCAAGCGGAGAAGGCGTTCCTTACAGTTCCGAAGGTGATTTGTATTTAGCACTTGCCAATGCTGGTTCTCGTAACTATACTGATGCAGGAACACTTTCAACCGTTGCGTCGTACTTCGGACGTGTTAATTATAGTTACAAAGACAAGTATCTGTTAAACGCTTCTCTCAGAGCAGACGGGGCTTCCCAATTTTATAATGGCGGGGATTTATGGGGATATTTCCCTTCAGTTGGACTTGGCTGGGTTGTAACCAATGAAGACTTTATGAAAAATCAGCAAATCTTTGATAATTTAAAAGTAAGAGGAAGTTGGGGTAAAGTTGGTAACGCGGGGGTGCCATTCAACCCAACACTGTTGACTATTGCTTCTACCCCTCAACTTGCGGCCGTATTCGGGCCTGATCAACAAATCTACACGGGTGCGTCCATCAATTCGCTTCCTGCTACTTTTCTCAATTGGGAACGGATTGCCGGCACTAATATCGGTTTCGAGGCTGGGTTTCTTAAGAATCGCCTGAATATCGAAGCTGATTATTATAGCAAAACTACCGAGGAAGCTATATTTGGTATTCCAATATTAAGTTCTTTCGGATTATCTGCGAACGGGTCAAAGAGCGTTGCCAATCAGGCAAGTTTCAGAAACAGAGGGGCAGAATTCTCATTTACTTGGCGTGATCAAACATCAGGCGGCTTCAAATACTCTGTTGGCGGGAACATCGGAATGAATGATAATAAAGTGACAAAGGTGGTGACCGGAAATACAGCGATTTTGACGGGAGCAACAGGAATCACAAATGGATCTTCAGTAACCCGCACTGTTTTAGGAAGGCCGATCGGAGAATTCTATGGTTATCAGGTGGCCGGTATTTTTCAAACTGATGCTGAGATAGCTTCTTCTATTCAAACTGCTGCTAAACCAGGGGATTTTAAATATGTAGATCAGAACGGCGATAAAAATATTGACGGCCGTGACAGAGTATCTTTAGGTAACCCTAATCCTAAATATACATATGGTATCAACTCATCGTTTGAGTACAAAAACTTTGATTTGTCTGTCGATTTCCAGGGCGCTGCCGACGTAGATGTTTATAATGCCAATATCGCTTATCGTTTTGGAAACGAAAATTTTACGAAGGACTTTTTTGATAACAGATGGCATGGCGAAGGTACCTCAACCACGTATCCTTCCGTCGCAGTAGGCTCCACATCAAATTCTCACCCTAACTCTTTTTACGTTGAAAGTGGCTCTTACTTCAGAGTTAGAAATCTTCAATTGGGATACGTTATTCCAAAAACCTTCTTATCAAGATGGAAGGTAAGCAGAGTAAGGATTTATGCTAATGCACAGAATATGATCAACATCTTTGGATACAAGGGATTTAGTCCTGAAGTTTATGGGTCATCCGTGTTGACGACTGGTGTCGATGCAAATGTCTATCCTCTTTACGCAACGTATAATTTCGGTGTTAATCTTACTTTTTAATATAAGTCATGAAGATCAATTATAAAAAATATATAGTTAGAACGGGAGTTGCGATCAGCACGTTAGCGACACTCTCGTTAACAGGATGTAAAGATAGTTTTCTTGATGTTGATCCCCAGGGACAACAGCCTTCTGAAACTTTTTGGGCGTCAGAAGGTGACGCCACAAAGGCTGTTAATGCTGCGTACGCCAATTTGCGTGCCTGGGGCAATACCGCATTCCCTGCAATAGCAGTTGAAAGTATTGGCTCTGATGAAGCAGAAAAGGGTAGTAGTACAAATGATGCAACCTATTTTAACGACTATGATAATTTTACAGTGACATCTACTCAAGGTCAGTTAGGAGGATTCTGGGAAGCTCAATATCAAAATATTAATTATGCTAACCAAGTGTTAGACAAGGTACCAGCCATCTCAATGAATGAGAGCTTAAAGGCTCGGTATCTTAGCGAGGTTAAATTTATAAGAGCATATTCATATTTTCGTTTAGTTAGGGCATTTGGAGGTGTTCCTCTGAGGCTTCATGCTGTGAACGCTGGAGATGCAAATGTGAATATTCCAAGGTCTTCGGTCGAGGAAGTTTATTCGGCGATTGAGCAAGATCTCGTTGAGGCTGCTGCTGTATTGCCGGCAAGCTACAGCGGTAATGATCTCGGTCGTGTCACAAAGGGTGCTGCATTGGCGTTGCATGCCAAGGTCGCCATGTATTTAAAGAAATGGAATGATGTTCTGAATTATACCAATCAGGTGATGGCTTTGGGGTATTCGCTCGTGCCTAATTATGAACGTGCATTCCGTCTACAAAATGAAAATAGCTCAGAATCTATATTTGAAATTCAGTGTGCTCTTGTTACCGGGAATAAAGAGGCGTCTAATTCGCAATATTCTCAAGTGCAGGGGGTACGGGGAGTAACCGGAGGTGGATGGGGATTTAATGTGCCCACTCAGATACTTGCCGATGCCTACGAGCCTGGTGATCCAAGAAGAGATGGTACCATTATTTTCAGAGGTGAGACTACTCCCGATGGAGATAGGATTGCGACGACTGGGGATAACCCTATGTATAATCAGAAATCCTATGTTCCTTTTAATTTATATGTTACTGGATATAATGAAGGATCTCAGCAGAATGTGCGTGTTATAAGATATTCTGATGTTCTTTTAATGAATGCTGAAGCAGCAAACGAATTAGGCAACACAACGCAGGCAATAGCTTCTTTGGAGCAGGTCAGAGCGAGAGCAAGAGGTAACAATGTATTGATCCTTCCAAAGATTACCACGACAGACAAGGCTGCGTTACGTCTTGCTATATGGAATGAAAGACGAGTGGAGTTAGCTATGGAGTATGACCGGTATTTTGATGTTATTCGCCAGGGAAGAGGTGCTGAAGTCTTCGGGCCAAAAGGTTGGAAAGCTGGAAAAAATGAAGTTTGGCCTTTACCACAAACAGAAATCGATCTCAGTGGAGGAATTCTTACTCAAAATCCAGGATATTAAAATTTAAATGAATGAAGGCGGGTAAAGCAATACTTCTGATATCCTGTACGCTCATTTTTATGGCGTGCAGTAAAAAAGATCAATCAGAAAGTTTTGATTTATCTGCCTTCGATCTTAATTCTATTGGATTTGACGATTCGGTTTATTATGCTCAGCGATCTATAGGATTCATTAGCGTCAGCAGTAGCATAAAATTAAAATTTTCAGCTCCGTTAAATACAGGGAGCACGTCTTCTTCCGTTATTTTCAAAGACAAAGAAGGAAGAGATGTTGGATTTATTGTTAAAGCCGAGGATAAAGATAGTTCTATCGTTATCGTTCCCTTAAATCCCTTGTCTCCTTTGAGTATTTACAATCTGAAAGTGACATCCAGTTTACGATCGAAATTTGACCAAAAGCTCACTTCCAGTATAGACCTTGATTTTCATACAAAAATTGACACCACGGATAAGTTTGAAAGGATCAGTGAAGAGTCTTTGATTACCCTCGTTCAACGACAAACCTTTAAATATTTCTGGGATTTTGGGCATCCTGTTAGTGGTATGGCGAGAGAGCGCGATTCCTCCGGAGACATTGTGACTACAGGGGGTACAGGTTTTGGAGTAATGGCTATCATCACAGCTATTCATCGCGGGTTTGTTACCAGGGAAGAAGGGCTTGCGCGAATTCAGAAGATAACGACATTCCTTAAAAATAAAGCCCATCGCTTTCATGGTGCATTTCCTCATTGGTTAAACGGAAACACAGGTGCTGTTCAGCCCTTTAGTACGAAAGACAATGGGGCCGATTTAGTGGAAACATCTTTGCTGATGCAGGGATTACTTACCGCGAGACAGTATTTTAATGGCGCGGGACAAGAGGCAGATCTGCGAAATGAAATTAATAGCCTTTGGAACGCGGTTGAATGGAGCTGGTTCAGAAAAGATAACGCCAATGTGTTGTACTGGCATTGGAGCCCCGACTACAACTGGGATATGAACCTTCCCGTGAGAGGCTGGAATGAAGCACTGATCACCTATGTGCTCGCTGCGTCATCTCCTTCTCATGCTATTTCCAAGGCAGTATACGATAATGGATGGGCTAATAACAGCACTTTCAGGAATGGAAATACCTATTTCGGCGTTCAGTTGCCTTTAGGGCCGGCGATGGGTGGACCTCTCTTTTTTTCACACTACTCTTTCATGGGGATAAATCCTTTGGGACTGAGTGATACTTATGCCAACTACGAAACACAAAACAAAGCTCACGCACAAATAAATTACCAGTATTGTAAATCTAATCCGAAGGGATTCTACGGATATGGATCTGACTGTTGGGGACTTACCGCTAGTGACGATATCAACGGCTATAAGGCCCATGAGCCAACTAACGACAATGGCGTTATTTCTCCAACTGCAGCACTTTCATCATTTCCTTATACTCCGGAAGAATCGATGAAGGCTTTGAAGTTCTTCTATTATAAGTTGGGCGACAAGGTCTGGAAAGAATATGGGTTTGTTGATGCTTTTTCTTTACACGAACCGTGGTTTGCAAGTTCTTTCCTTGCCATAGATCAGGGGCCTATTATAGTAATGATAGAGAATTACCGGAGTGGTTTGCTCTGGAACCTGTTTATGAGTTGTCCGGAAGTAAAAACGGGGATGCGAACATTGGGCTTTAGCAGTCCACGATTGTAAATAAATGAATAAGATGAAAAATACACACTTTGGCATATTATTCCTGGCTTTTTTCTTTGTATTTAACGCATGCGGGGAGAATAAGCGCCCTGCCTCTTCTGAAGCTGCGCCTAAAGATTCTATTTCTGACGACTCTCTTCTCACCCTGGTTCAAAAGCAAACATTCAATTATTTCTGGGATGGGGCAGAGCCGGTATCGGGGCTGGCCAGGGAACGTATTCATATAGACGGAGATTATCCTGAAAATGATCAGGATGTGGTGACGATCGGAGGCAGCGGATTTGGTGTAATGGCTATACTTGTTGGCATTGAGCGTAAATTTATAACGCGTGAACAGGGTGCCGAAAGATTGTCCAGGATTGTTAACTATCTTGAAAAGGCCGATCGTTTTCATGGTGCCTGGCCTCACTGGCTGCACGGGCCGACCGGGAAAGTGAAGCCTTTTGGAAAGAAGGACAATGGAGGAGATCTTGTCGAATCTGCTTTTATGGCTCAGAGCCTGATTTGTGTCAGACAGTATTTTAAGGATGGGAATGAGCAGGAACGGAAACTCGCACAAAAGGCTGACGCCCTTTGGAAAGGGATCGACTGGAACTGGTATCGTAAGGGTAATCAGAATGTTTTGTATTGGCACTGGAGTCCTCAGTATAACTGGGAAATGAACTTTCCGGTTTCAGGGTACAATGAATGTCTCATCATGTATGTGCTCGCAGCATCGTCGCCCACTCACGGAGTACCTGCTGAAGTGTATCATCAGGGCTGGGCTAAGAACGGTGCCATTAAGTCGGATGCAGAGCAGTTTGGGTATAAGGTGGTTCTGTCGCATAACGGAGCTCCGGGCAGCGTGGGCCCTCTTTTCTGGGCGCACTACTCTTACCTCGGCTTAAATCCGAAGGGACTAAGGGATCGTTACGCCGATTATTGGCTGCTGAATAAAAACCATACGCTGATTAACCGCGAGTATGCTATAAAGAATCCGAAAGGATTCAAAGGCTATGGCGAAGATGCATGGGGCATGACTTCAAGTTATTCAGTAGATGGTTATGCAGGGCATCAGCCCGGTGATGACCGGGGAGTTATTTCGCCGACAGCGGCATTGTCCTCATATCCCTATACGCCTGAATATTCCATGCAGGTAATACGTCACCTTTATGAGGATCTTGGCGATAAGATATTTGGAAAGTATGGTTTTTATGATGCCTATAGCGAAACAGACAACTGGTATCCGCAGCGATATCTGGCAATTGATCAGGGGCCTGAAGTGGTGATGATTGAGAATGGACGGTCGGGTTTGCTCTGGAAGTTGTTTATGTCGAGCCCCGAAGTACAGGGCGGGCTTAGAAAGTTGGGTTTTGAATTTAGTCATTAATGCGAGCTGATGATATGGAGCTATCAATGAACATTTTCAAACGAATGAAAGTACTGCCCATTTTATGGATCCTTGTTTCTTGCAGTTCGCTGATCCGCGCGCAGACTACTCAAATGAGTACTTACTGTAATCCGCTTAACGTAGATTACACGTATGCTATATACGATGCCGCCCGAAATATTTCTTACCGCTCGGGGGCAGACCCTGCGGTGGTAAAGTTCAGAGGCGAATATTATATGTTCGTAACACGCTCTATGGGATACTGGCATTCAACAGATCTTCTAAACTGGAATTTTATAAGCCCTGAAAAATGGTACTTTCAGGGATCGAATGCTCCTGCTGCTCATAACTATAAAGATTCGGTTTTATACGTTACCGGTGATCCTTCAGGATCAATGAGCGTTCTTTATACGGACAACCCCAAGAAGGGCGATTGGAAGCCTCTCCCTTATATCCTTACTGATCTTCAGGACCCGGATCTCTTTATTGACGATGACGGGCAGGCTTATATGTTCTGGGGATCTTCTAATACGTACCCCATAAGAGCGAAGAAACTTGATCGTGAAAATAATTTTCGCCCTGTTGGCGAAACGGTCGAGCTTTTTAAACTGGACGGAGAAAAGCATGGCTGGGAGCGTTTTGGAGAGAATCATGCGGATACCGTTCTGAAGGGATACATGGAAGGCGCCTGGCTTACAAAACATAACAATACCTACTACATGCAATATGCAGCGCCGGGAACGGAGTTTAATGTATATGGCGATGGCGTTTATACAAGCAGCTCCCCTCTTGGTCCCTACAAATACGCACCCAATAATCCGGTGTTCTACAAGCCAGGCGGGTTTGCCAATGGAGCGGGCCATGGAAGTACCGTTCTGGGGCCTGGAAACAAGTACTGGCACTTTGCTTCTATGTCCGTTTCGGTAAATGTGAACTGGGAACGAAGACTTTGCATGTTCCCTGCTTACTTTGACAAAGACGGCCTGATGTACTCGAATACCACCTTTGGCGATTATCCCCATTATGCACCTGCTATTGCCGGCAAAGCGGGTGAATTTACAGGTTGGATGTTGTTATCCTATAAAAAACCAGTCAGGGCGTCTTCTTCCCTTGAAGAGTTTAAACCCCACAATATTACAGACGAAAGTATCAGGACTTTCTGGGTAGCGCAAAAAAATGACGATAAGCAGTGGCTGGAAATCGATCTTCAAAAGCCAGGAAGAGTATTTGCTGTCCAGTTGAATTACCATGACTATAAATCTAACTTGTACGGAAGGGTTGGGGGACTTTATCATAGGTACGTGATTGAGGGATCATCTGATGGTAAAAACTG
>DALYUO010000113.1:7526-15622 GCA_031981225.1 Pararcticibacter sp. | reverse complement strand
TGCAGTACCACCTGCTCGACTTTAATTCCCATGGTATATTCATCGCAAATCCTTTGGATAAGCTCTTGCAGTTTAATGGTGATTTCGGTACGGCCGATAGTTAATACTTCATTTACCGTTCTGTCGCCTACTATCTGCCGGGTTGCCGCTTCAGAAATATTTCTTAAGGTACTTTCAGGATCGCGGACTTTAAACAAATAATTATAAGCATTATTTATCCGGTACTGAACAACCCATTCTACGTCGGCGAGGTTCAAGTCGCCGGTAAGCATCAGCGATTCGTCAACTACACCTTCTTTCGTATATTCTGTTTGCGATCCTGAGCCACTCGATCTGAAACCAAATTCAAGTTTCTGCTGGCGTTCAACGGGTACTTTATAGACCCTTTCCAGAAAGGGAATCTTAAGGTTTAATCCCGGTTCAACAGTGCGGATGTACCGTCCTACACGTGTAATCACCCCTACCTCTTCTGTACTTATCTGGAATATGCTGCTCCAAAGTATTACGAGGATTGCAATTACCGACAGAATTGCCCTGATGTTCTTTGACAGCTTGTTTAAAAGATCGGATTCATTTAACTGGTCTGTGAAGTTTCTTTCCATGGGGATTTTTATTCGGATTCAGGTAATGCGTTATCGAGGTTTTATAAATCCCGACAGACGCCCTTGTCAATTACCCAAACATATGAAATAATTAACGGACCTTTGCGTGCTGACGTTGTTATTGTTACAGTTGTTATGTGTTATGAAGCAGATAGCAGACTGATGGAAGGGTATCAACAAAAAAGCATCTGACCTTTCGATCAGATGCTTTATACGATTAAAATATAGTGATTTTTTAGATTACCTGTACATTTACCGCATTAAGGCCCTTAGGGCTGCTTTCCACATCGAACGAAACTTTATCGTTCTCGCGGATTTCGTCGATCAGTCCTGTTGAATGAACAAAAACATCGTTACGATCATCGCTCTGTGCGATAAATCCGAATCCTTTAGTTGCATTAAAGAACTTCACTGTTCCTTCTTTTTTCATATTGTATTTTATTATATAAGGATGTAAAGGTAACGAAATTATTTAACTTATTGACTGTTAATGAGTTTTTATTTTAGAGAGCGGACTTCTGATGCAATCAGATTACGGTATGGGGGCACGTCTGAGGGCGTTTATATCAGAAGCAACGGTGTTTTTTCTACTGGTAAGTCAGCGATGGGCGGGATACAAAATTGTAGATAAGATCTGGTAAAGAACTCACAAAACCCTATAGAGTCTCTGACCAGTGCCTGACCGGAACCTGATCTTATCAGACTAATGTCAGCATCTCCTCAGGATCATGTCAGACTCTCGTCAGACTTTAGTCTGACATGATCCTGAGGAGATGCTGAGGAGATACTGACGATATCAGGCTTTGGTCAGGCACTGGTCCGGCATTGTCCAGAGATTTGGGTGAGAAGTGTGAGATGACGGTGAGATTCTATCTGCAGCATGAATAATTCATGTCATGTTCATCTGCAAATAGAAAGGCCTGAGATCGTTAATCCTTAACATCGTTTAAATAAGAACATGTCCTGATTAAGATATTTTGGGAAGATCACGAAAATAGAACATAAGCTGGTAACATGTTATGGTCACGAGCGTATTACCGATCAGTAATTAGAGTTCAATTAAGCTCTGGTTTGTTTCAATGAATCACAATTTAACAGGTCTTTTTTACGATCTGCATTCTAAGCACCTATGCAGAAGAGAATAATATATTTATGGTGTTTAGTTTTCTTTTTGGGTTTAAGCTTTAAGGGCTTATCTCAGTCTATCGCCATAGGCACAATTGACGCAGGCCCCTATGGTAGAGGTAGTGATGTTACTGTTCCCATTTCCATTGGAGGAAGTTTTAAGAAAGATAACAAGTTTGAATTATTTCTTTCTGATGCCTCCGGATCTTTTGCATCAGAAAGAAAGATTGGTGAGTTTGACAGCCACTTCGCAACATACGTCAATGGAGTAATTCCTGGAGATATAGCACCGGGATCTGACTATAAATTAAAAGTTCGTTCAACCAGTCCTCTCCAAACTTCTGTATCAGCAGGCACCATTACCATTAAAGCGGAAGCCGGGAATGTTATAAAAATAACTACTACTGAAAGTAACAGAACTTTAGTCCCGGATAAAATCTTCGGTTTTTGCAGTCAGATTCAGGATAATAATTCTTTAGCTATAAAAAATCAATCGTCTGCCGGTTCGGTCGTGTCGGGGACTCTTATAAATGACTATAATCCTTCTTCACCACCCATCGATTTCGATTTCAGCACGGGGATTCTCAAGGAGCTTAAGCTTAAGGTATCTTATTATACAGCGCGGTTTAAGGCTATAAATAATGGAATTGTTTCAACCAAAAGTTATGTTATACTTAACTCAACATATAATTTAAGCTTACAATCGAGTGGCTCTCAAACCATTTGTCTCGGAGATACAATAAGATATTCGGTGAATACAGGGAATGACAATGGCAGTATTCTTACCAATTACCCGGGACTGATTTATCGTTTCGAATGGGGGGACAATTCGGCAAACGACTATTTAACTCAGTATGATCTGGTTTATGCTGGAGGATATGCTCAACATGCCTATCTCAAAACATCCTGTGGTAAGGCTCCTATAGAATTAGCCAACCCTATATACAATTCGTATCAGGCCAATATTTTTATAGAAGCGGGTTTTTGTACCGGAGCTACAGTTCCTATTACTACCTATCCCAGGGTGTTTGTCGCCCCTGAAGCAAGGTTTGAAGCTCCGATAAACGGAGGTTGTGTCAACACCGATATTCTTTTCCGGAATACTACCATACCTGGTCAGGCTGAAGGGGTTCAGGGCGAGACTTGTACCGATGAAACATTTTACAAATGGTATGTTAAAAAAAGTACAGAAGGCGATGAGGCCTGGGGGCTTTGGTCAGACGAAAAGGATTTTGTCCATCGCTTTACGACACCCGGAACATATAATATTAAACTGATTGCCAGTAATAACAGCTGCTCTCCTTCAGAGAAGATCCTTGATATCTGTATTGAAGAACGGCCCAGACCCGATTTTGAGTTTACGCAGTCCTCCATATGCACCCCGGTGACACTGGTGCCCAAAAACCTTACTCCCACTGCAAATCAATGTAATCTGGCTTATTTCTGGCAAGTAGTTGATTCGGTCACACTCGCACCTTTGACAAGCGGTATCAACTATCTTTCCGCTGATACCAGTTTGGAGCCAAAGATAGAAATCAGCAAACCCGGTAAATATCTGCTAAGATTGTCGGCTACCAACTCCTGTGATATGGTTGTTGCAGAGAAGCCTTTTACCGTTGCAGGACCTGTAACTGTCTCTTTACCTTCTGACACGAAATACTGCCGGTTACTGCCTGACACCATTGATTTTTCTGATGACGCTAACCATAAACCAACTTATACCGGATTTTCGGGACACAAAACAATTAAATGGGAGATAAGCGGCGGGGTATACTCTTATGTAAAGGGAGACGAAACCAGTGAGTTTCCGGTGATCAGTTTTAACGATCCTGTGCAGTATACCGTCAAGGTTACTTATTCTAACGAATGCAACGTTCCCGCCAGCGATGTTCAAATAATAAATTATTATGGGCCGATTGTAAAGAATGCAGGCCCCGACGATTTTATATGCGATAATGTAGTCGGAGGAGCTAATTCATCTTATACGCTGAAAGGGAATCAGCCGGGAACATACGAAACTGGCAGGTGGACTGTTATTGAAGGGCCAAATACTCCGGTTTTCGTTAATGCAACCCTTTATAATACTTCAATTAGCTCCCTCATTCCGGGAAAATATATTCTGAGATGGACAATCAGTAATCCGGCTGGCTGTAATGAATACGATGACATGGTGCTCACGGTATTTGCCCGGCCCTATGCTGGGAATATTAGCGGATCGCCGAGTGTATGTATTGGCGGTAGCGCGCCTTTAGAAGTAAACGCACTTACTGGTAAAATAATCCGTTGGGAGTCTTCGGCCGATAATGTGTCCTGGACAGCTATTGCCGACACTAATACTACGTATGTATATACCAACTTATTGCAAAAAACCTTTTTCCGGGTATTAGCTGCCAGTCTGGGTGCGGATCGAAATTGCCTGACACAAGTGTATTCCAATCCTTTTGTTGTCAATGTAGATCCGCTGACAGTAGGTGGCACAACGTCGAAGGATACGACTTTCTGCGGCGGCTCTCCTAATTCGGGGCAGGTTACACTTGCAGGCCATATCGGAACTATAAAGAAATGGGAAAGGTCCACCGATGGAGGTAACACCTGGAACGCTATATCATCAACCCAAAACCCGTTTAGCTACAGCAATCTAACAACCACTACTCAATTCAGGGCAGTGGTGCAGAGCGGTGAATGTTTACCCCAAAGATCATCTGTTACAACGATAACGATCCTCAAAAAGCCGACTGTTTCGGATCCGGGAGAAGATGAAAAAGTTTGTTTAACCGGTACAACCTATACACTCAAAGGTAACAACCCTGTTAATGGTACGGGATTGTGGACGCAGAAGGCGGGGCCACCGGTTACCATTGACCATCCAAATCAGAACACCACCACTGTTAGCGGGCTGCAGAAGGGCGAACGGTACCAGTTTACCTGGACTATATCGAACGGAATATGTAATCCGAGCGAAGGAACTGTTACCATAGATGCTCTAACTGATGTAGTCAATACGATTAAAACTGACAGGCCTGTCTCTTGTAAGGATGATAAAGTAAATTTATCAACTGACGCGCTTAGCGGCGGAAATATAGCCGCTTACTTTCCACCTAATTACACCTATTTATGGGAATGGTCATCTAACGGAAGTAGTAGCTGGAACGCAGTTTCGGGAGGCGATAAGGAAAACATCAGTGTATATCCCACTACGACAACTTATTACCGGAGAAAGGTTTCCAGCTTTGAGAGCTGTGATTTTATCAGCAATGTAATTTCTGTAACCATTAATGCGGTTACTCCGTCTTCCGTTGCCGGAACAGATATTACACTCTGTAATGCAACCAGCTATCAATTAAATGCTAACGATCCGGGAACTGGCTTTACCGGAAGCTGGAAGGATATAGCTGCCGGAAGCACCCTGACATTCTGGCCCGATAACCATACTAACAATGCCGAAGTAAGGGGATTGGAACCAGGTAAAAGTTACGAGCTGCAATGGTCAATCGCAGGGATCAGCCCCTGTCCGGATGAGGTATCCTCCGTTAAAATAGTAGTAAGAAAGGCGGTAACCACGGCAGATGCAGGCACACCGAAGCATATCTGTTTAAACCAGGCTGGGACTAATAACAGCACGGTTTTGAACGGGAATATGCCTGATATATCTAATGGAGAGAAGGGAAAATGGTCACAAATATCCGGCCCTGCGGCTATAGTTGCGAATGCGAATCAGTATAATACAACGGTAACAGGACTTCAGCCTGGAACATATATTTTTGAGTGGAAGCTTAGCAACGATGCTATTGTAGTTGATCCATTATGCAATGAAAGTAGGGCACAAGTAAAAATAGATGTTACGCCTTTTCCTGTAGCAGGTGTTATTTCGGGGGGCATCACTCCACTGTGCCGGGGAAACAATCCAGGCGAATTAAGGCTGAACGGACATTCTGCCTCGGCCTTGTTGCAATGGCAGTCATCGGTCGACAACGTTAACTTTAACGACATCACTTCAGCAGTTACTGAAACGTATAACGCTCCCGGGTTGTTAACCACTACCTGGTACCGTGTGAAAGTAACACAGTTGGACGGCTGTGCAGGAGTTGTGTTTTCCGACACAGTAAGGCTGCAGGTTGACGAACCGTCTGTAGGAGGAATAGCTGACGCCACTAACAAAAAAGTATGTACAGGTTTTAATAATGGCTCTATTGACCTAAGCGGATATACCGGCAATATAATAAGATGGGAAACTTCCTCTGACGGTGGGATTGTCTGGACGCCGGTCACATCAACTGCCAATCCCTACCATTTCACCAATCTTAACAGCGATACACAGTTCAGAGCTATCGTTAAAAACGGATCATGCCCGGAAGCCTCGTCAATGCCGGTTACGATCCAGGTGTTACCCAACGTTACAGTGGCGGTAGCCGGGTCGGATCAAAATTTGTGTAATGTTCCCGGTTTTAATCTTGATGGAAATGCTGCGCTGAAGGGTACTGGGGTATGGACAAAATTATCAGGGCCGGATGCTGTAATAGCCAATTCCGCGGATCCCAAAAGTCAGGTCACAGGAGTAAGTCCGGGTACCTACATATTTACCTGGAAAATCGGCAATGATATTTGTGATCCAAGTGTCGATACCGTTGTTGTGTATAATTATCCGCAACTTGTCAACCAGATCACCGGAAACACAATTATATGTTCGGGACAATCGGTTCGGGTGGAAGGAATACCTGCAACAGGAGGGAATAATCATTATGATTATAGTTGGGAGAAAAGTTCAGATAACATCACCTGGAGTCAGGTTTCGGGTGAAAATGAAGAGGATTTAGTCGTGACCCTAACAGCTTCTGCATATTTCAGACGAGTTGTAAATTCAGTCCCATGCACATCAGAGAGCAACACTGTCTTTATCAATGTTCAGCCACCCATCATAAATAACAACACTTCGGGTAATCAGGAACTCTGCTTGGGCCAGCTGTCCTCTCAAATAACAGGTAGTTTGCCGACAGGTGCAGACGGAATGTTTTTTTACCAATGGCAAAAGAGCGTTAATCATACAGGTTGGACTGATATTTCAGGAGAAACAGGGATGAATATTCTACCGCCGGTTTTAACGGAAACTACTTTTTACCGCAGGGTAGTAACGTCGGCGCTTTGCAACGGAAGTCAGAAGAGCATAAGTAACGAAACAGAAATCATTGTACATCCGCTTTCAAAAGCTGAATTTTCTGCCGCTAAACAAAAATCATGTGTTCCTTTTGACCTAAGTAAGGTTATTACGCCGGTTCCTTATGACGACAGGAATGCAACTTATGAATGGTTTGCTGATGGTGTGAGTATTGGTACCGGGAAAGACTTTCCCGGATATACCATCTTAGATGATGGCGAGCAGGTGAAAATAGAGTTGAGAACGACCAGTAAATTTGGTTGCGGGAGCGACAGGATGGAACTGGTTTTTGAGACAGTAAAGAACGTTACATCGGCTTTTTCCAAAGATCAGGTGAAAGGTTGCGGGCCTTTAACAGTTAACTTTACAAATACCTCGGTTCCTCTAAGTGGTGCGAGCTACTTCTGGGATTTTGGGAACGGACAAACTTCTGATCTCGAACAACCCGGTTCTGTAACCTTTGTCCCGCATCCATTGCATAAGGATACGACTTATGTTATTACGTTAACGGCTTCAACTGATTGCCAGAGCTCTGTATTTAAGGATACTGTTCTTGTGAGGCCGACGCCTCAGGCGACATTTAGTCCCAGTGTAACGAGGGGTTGTTCGCCTCTTGAAGTTACTTTGGTGAATCAGTCAGCTGGAATTCCAAATACCTATACCTTCGATTTCGGCGATGGTGAATCCCTTGTTAAAAATGATAACTCTGACGTTAAACACACTTATTACACCACTAAGACTGACACCCTGACAATAAGACTTATTGCAGAAAACGAATGTGGAAAGGATACCAGTAGTTACCAGATTGTAGTATATCCCAATTCAGTAAAACCGGAGCTTGTTGTTGACGGAAACAGGAAGTTTGGCTGTGTACCTTTTACCGTAAAATTTGATAATAACTCAATAGGAGCGAATCGTTTCTACTGGGACTTTAAAGACGGTGGTACTCAAATAACTACGTCCGCGCCGGAATCGCTTACTCATACGTTTACAGTTCCGGGAACTTACAATGTCAGTCTGATAGCAACTAACGGCTGTTCATCAGGCTCCGTAGAACAAACAATAACGGTTTTTCCAAAACCGAATTCTGAGTTTTCACTTGCTAAGGCCGAGTACTGTATAAAGGATTCAGTAGGATTTATAAACGAGCTGAATGCTGCCAGCTCATTTATTTGGGATTTTGATGATGGTTCAACAAGCAACATGTCAAATCCGAA
>DALYUO010000113.1:713-7516 GCA_031981225.1 Pararcticibacter sp. | reverse complement strand
GTCAAGCTTACAGCTGTACAGTCTTATCCCGACGGAAGCGTTTGCAGTAGCACAACCAGTCGCGAGGTGGAAATACTACCTCTGCCTGTAGCTTTATTTACCAGTAATTCAACTTCTCTTAATTGTGCGCCGTTTAAGCTTATTGTTTCCAGCACTCCGGCGAATGCAGCAAATGTAGAATGGAACTTTGGGGATGCTGAAAGCGGGGATAATATAGCTTCCGGATATTCAGCAGAACATATATTCAGTAAACCTGGGCTGTATAGGGTAAAGGCAATTGCATATAATCTGGCTGGTTGTATGGATTCCGTTATTAAACTGATTAAGATAGCAGAAAGGCCTAAAGCTGAATTTACAAATACGTCTGATACCTTGATTTGCGGCTCTGGTGCAACTATAACGTTTAATAACCAGTCTTCTTATGGAGGTACAGACGCTGTGACTTACAGGTGGTTTATAAATAATAGTTTCGTTTCTGCATCTAAGAATTTCACATACACGTTTAGTACTCCTACGGGAGCTTTAATGCCGTATAAATATCAGGTAAAGCTGATAGCACAGAGTATTATGGGATGCCCCGATACGGTAGTCCATACTATTCAGTTTAATCCTTTGCCTAAAGCAGCTTTTATCCCAAAAGTGGATATTAGCTGTCCGCCATTTAAAGTTGAAGTTGATAATACTTCGGGCTATGCGGATCAGTTTTTCTGGTATCTGGACGGCAGGCTCGTCTCTAATGACCGCGTTCCCGCCAATATTATTTTAAGCGAACCTGGCAAAACCTACGTGTTAAAGCTCGTTACAGGAAATATTTATGGATGCAGGCCTGATTCGGTCGAAAAAACGATAAGGACTTATCCTAAGCCTAAAGCATCCTTTTCATTAACCGATAGTATAAGCTGTAACGGAAAGCTTGATATCAGGATTACCAATACGAGCACTGGCGCCACTGGATATGTCTGGGATTTTGGCGATAACAGTCCATTACTTAGTGATACAGCTCCCGTCCATTTATATGGGCAACCAGGTATCTATAATCTTAGATTAATCGCATATAATAGTTTCTGCCGGGATACGCTTACAAAAATTATCCGTATTGCCGGAGTTCCGCAAGCAACTTTTACATCCGATGTTAAAAAGGGCTGTACTCAGATTAACGTGACGTTTCAGAACATATCTGTTAATGCGACTAAATATTTGTGGGATTTCGGAGACGGTTCGTATTCAACCAGTAAGAATCCGAGTCACACTTTTAGCTATATGCATTCACCATATTCGGTTAAGCTAATAGCTATTGGTGAATACGGGTGTGCAGATACTACTGTTCAGACTAACTATATTGAAGTAACGGCACCGCCGCAGGCTGACTTTGCTGTGCTGCCCGATAGCGTTATCCAAATTCCGGAATATACTTTTTCGTTCAAGAACACCAGTGCCGGCAGTCCGGTTAAATATAAATGGTCATTTGGCGACGGGAAATTTTCGGATGAAGAAAACCCTGTTCATACCTATCTGAATACGGGAAGTCATACGGTTAAACTGATAGTAACCAATATTGAAGGATGTACTGATACGGTATTGAAAGAGGTCCGTATCGACGGGGTTCCGGGCTTTCTATATGTTCCGAGCGGCTTTGAGCCTGGGAGCATAAATCCGCAACTTAAAACATTCATTCCGAAGGGGACGGGGATAGCTATATACTCGTTGAAGATATTTAATAAATGGGGACAGCTCATTTGGCAAACGGACAAGTTAGACGAGAATGGCGCTCCTGCCGAAGGCTGGGATGGAATGGTTGGCAGCCGGCCTGTTCCTCAAGGAGTATATATTTGGGAGATATCAGCGAAATTCATAGACGGAAATGAATGGAAAGGAATGAAATATGAGAAGGGAGGACGCAATACCGTAGGTCCGATACACCTAATTAGATAAATATCAAATGAAAGGTCTTTTTTTAGGAATAGCACTTCTTTTGCTGTATGTGTATGAACCAGCAATTGCGCAAGATCATATTTATTCGCAATTCTATAATTCGCCTAATTACCTTAATCCCGCTCTGAATGGACAATTTGACGGCGATTTACGAATGAACCTGATTTACAGAAGTCAGTGGACATCGGTTCCGGGGGAGTTAAACTATTTTACATTTTCGGCTGATTATACTGTTCCGCGGCTGAACGGAGGGTTGGGGTTGTTAATAACAAGCTCCAGCGAGGGTACGGCCTATCTTCGCAAACTGAATATTTCGGGGATTTATTCGTATAGCGTATCTTTCGAAAATGCTGTATTATCTTTTGGTCTTCAAACTGGGCTAACCAAACGAAAGATTGATTTTAAGAATATTCTTTTCGGCGACCAGATTGATCCCATCAAGGGCATCATACCAGGATCCGTCTCAGAGGCGTCGTTGCCAGACTTGAATAATAAATACTTTTTCGATGCGGGTGCGGGGATCAATCTGGTAGTAGGAAACTTTATGGTAGGAGCATCTGCACAACACATGAATCAACCAAATGAATCGTTTACCGGTTTAAAGTCGACTTTACCAGTGAGGATAAACTCGCATGTCAGCTGGCGCCTAGCACTGGATCGCTACAATGAGGAGACAGGTCCCGCGGTAATACCTTCCGTTGTCTACTACAAACAGGCAGATGCGAAATCAGTAAGCGCTGGATGCCAGTACAAATATAAAGCCGCAAATGTGGGACTGTGGTATCGCAGTGAATCGGGCAGTCGTGCCGACGCGGTTGTGGTCTCACTCATCTTCGATCTTTTCGTAAAAAAAGATATGTACGATAAAGTGCGTATGGGGGTGAGTCATGACGCAACTTTATCCAAACTTAAATACGGAAATACAGCAGGCTCAACCGAAGGTGCGTTAAGTTATGAAACCACATTTCCCAACAGAAGTTCGGGAAATGCCACGTACAGATACCAGAACTCAGGACGACGGTGTTATGACTTCTATTAACCACAGTGTCACACCGCCTGGGTCAGACTGATCCGCAAGCAACAAAATTACTCTTTCAGTAACCCGGTTTTCGTGTCTTTTTCTTGATGAAATAAACCTTGACATGAAACGCGTAAATTATTTAGGCCGTGTGAGTAACATTCGTGAAAAGCGAGCGTACTACCCCCCGGGTAACTATATGAGAGTTGCTATTATGTGGTTTAGTAAAATAAGTTCTTGGAATAATTCTGACCCGTCACATGAATAAAGCGGTTAAATATCTTTCGATTCTTGCCATTCTTGCCGTGATTTTGGGCTCGTCAGCTGCAAAAGCTCAGGTGGGGATAGGAACTGCATCTCCGGATGCAAGTGCTCAGCTCGAAATCGTGTCTAATTCAAAAGGGGTACTTATCCCGCGGATGACTACTTATCAGCGGAGCAGTATAGCTAATCCGGCTACAGGATTATTGGTATATCAAACTGATAATACTCCCGGCTTCTACTTTTACAATAATGGCCAGTGGCAAAGGCTGGTGAATAATACAGAACTTTCCACCGGCGGAGGAGTACCGACTACGGGCAATACGCTGTTAAACGGCACTGGAAACCCTTATTCTACGCTTGGCAATAATGGTGACTTTTACATCAATACCACCACTTATACTTTATTTGGGCCGAAAGCCGGGGGCATATGGCCCTCTACAGGAATTTCAATGGTGGGTTCAGGCACTGTTCCTCAATCCGTTACTTCTCCTGGCAGTACCATCACTATAGGCAATGGCACCAATGCAGCACTTGCTCCTATGTCGCTGGAACTGGCAGATAAAGCGGTCACTGCTTCAAAGGTTGCTAATGGAGCTATTAAGAACGAGGCGCTCGATAAAGACAATATCCCTCTGAGCGGCTTTGGATCGGCCATTAGTAATGTTTCAATGGGAGGCTTTAAGCTAACAAATCTTGCATCACCAACTAACGGTCGTGATGCAGCCACCAAAAAATATGTCGACGATCAGCTGAATTCTTCAGGCGGTAGTTATACACCTGTACTTAGTTTGGATGCTGCACAGAACTTATCTATCAGAGGAGGAAATTCAGTAAGTCTTGCCGATTTATACCAGTCTTTAAGCCTTGCTGGCACCGTACTCTCTATTTCAGGACCAAGAGACAGCCATGTAGACCTGGCTGGTTTGCTGGCTATGGCTGGCGGAGGCACTGGTTCGGGAGGACTTGTAATACATGACGCTACATTAACAGGTAATGGAGTAAGTGGTAGCGCTCTTGGACTGGCAAATCAGGGTATTACCCCTTTGAAACTGAGTGGAATTACAGGTAATGGAACTTCAGGACAGGTTCTTACTTCAAATGGGAGCGGTGCCTTTACATGGGCCGACGCAGCAACCGGAGGGGGAGGAATTACTGCAATTAATACTGCTGATGGATTAACTAATAGCGGAACTTCAACCATCAATTTAGGTATATCCGATAATGGGATATCACTCGGAAAGCTGGCCGTTATTTCCAACATGACTATATTAGGGAATAACAGCGGAGGTACCGCTGCCCCTGTAGCGCTTTCAATGGCTCAGCTGAAGGCAATGCTTTCAATCAATAAAACAGATGTTGGGCTTGGGAATGTTCAGAACGTAGATCAGACAAATGCTTCGAATCTAACTTCAGGTACAATTTCTTCTGATCGGTTTGGCAATGCTACGATACCGGCCACAGCAATTATCGGCGACGGCAATACCAGCCATTATTTGAGAGGAGACGGGGTTTGGGCCGTTATGCCAGGTGGCACCAGTGGAAGCACTACCCTCGAAGGTTTAACGGATGTTTCGGTATCGGCTAAAAACGCCAATGATCTTTTGTCGTGGGATGCAGCTTCTTCAAAATGGAAAAGTAAGACGTTTGGGGAACTGATACCGCTTGCAACCACAGGCAGTGCAGGGCTTCTTTCGCCCGCTGACAAAACGAAACTCGACGGCCTGAAAGATTACATACTCCCTATTGCATCTGATACCAAACTAGGAGGAATTAAAGTTGGGCCGAGTCTTACTGTTGATGGTGCTGGTGTATTGAATATAGGAGGTACCATAGGAGATGTCACCGGAGTGACAGCCGGAACCGGATTAACAGGCGGTGGACTCACGGGTGATGTTACGTTAAGTTTAGCGACTATACCCAATAATACAATTCTCGGAAATAACTCAGGAGCAGAGGCTGTTCCTTCTGCCCTGAACGCAACACAGATTAAAACCCTGCTTGCGCTTGAGAATGTTAAAAACGTAGACCAAACAAATGCCAATAACTTATTGACAGGAACAATACCAACTCCACGCTATGGCTCTTTGTCTATTCCATTAACGGCACTGAGTACATCAGGTACTGCAACAGCGACTACATACCTTCGCGGCGATGGCAGTTGGGGGGCAATCTCCGCCAGCGCCCTTACCGGTATTGTTCCGGTTGTCAATGGAGGAACAGGCATAGGTTCTTATACACCCGGCAACTATATAAATGCTGGTAATGCTACAACACTTCAGCAAAGAACACCTGCGGAGGTGAAGCAGGATTTGGGACTAAACGAGGTGAATAATACCAGTGATGCAGATAAACCAATCAGCACTGCTACACAAACTGCCCTTAATGGGAAAGAGGACGTTGCAAACAAGAGTGATAACGTAATAAATGATGCACCGTCTACAACGAAATATCCGTCGGTTAAAGCCATAAAGACTTATGTAGATAACATGATAAACTCCGCCGTTATTTCGGCTGGTGGAATTCCCTTAGCTACAACAACGGAACCTGGGAAGATTCAGTTGTCTGGAGATCTCGGAGGGTCGGGAACGGCGCCAACCGTGCCTGGACTTGCTCTTAAGGAACCGCTTATAACTAATTTGCCCGTTACAAAGGGCGGAACAGGTATTACCGCCTATACACCGGGGTATTATGTCAATGCAGAAACAGCAACGACTCTTCAGCAAAGGAGCCCAGCTGATGTCAAAAAAGATCTATTACTGGATAAAGTAGCAAACACAAGCGATGCAGAGAAGCCCGTAAGTGATGCTACTGTTCTTGAGCTTAATAAAAAAGTCAATATTCTGGATGGTGGGAAACCATTAGGGTATACGCCGCTAGATTCAGCAGGTAGAATAGCAGAAAAGTATTTACCTTCTTCTCTTTTAGGCGCGGTAAACTATCAGGGTACTTATAATGCAACTTCGGGCTCTCCTGCCTTACCCCCTGCTGTAGATAGTAAAGGTGACTATTATGTCGTTACAAATGCCGGTACTTTAGGAGCATTAAATCTGGCGGTCGGAGACTGGGTAATATCAAACGGAGTGAAATGGGATAAGGTTGCCAGTTCCAGTTCCGTCGCAAGTGTATTCGGGCGGACCGGTACTATCATCGCAGGTACGGGAGATTATAACACGAGTCAGGTTACAGAAACCACTAACCTTTACTATACAGAAAACAGAGTCACTACTCATCCGGTTGTAGCTGCCCATACCACCGCATTGCCTCTAAAGGAGGATAAAACAAACAAGAGTAATGATGGAACACTGGCGTCTAATTCAAATACACGATATACCACAGAACAGGCAGTTAAAACGTATGTGGATACCAGAGTGCCAATTCCTACCATTGCTAATGCAAATAAGGTATTAACGATCAATAGCTCCGGGACAACAGAATGGGCGCCGGCTTCAGGAGGGGGGACTGGGACAGTAACAAGTGTAACAGGCTCGAACACAAACGGAGTCAATACAACTGTTGCAACCTCTACTACGACGCCTGTAATCACAGTTGCCCTTGGAGATATCAAGCCAACATCAATCGTTACAAGTGG
>DALYUO010000113.1:0-624 GCA_031981225.1 Pararcticibacter sp. | reverse complement strand
ATAAAGTGACCTATGCAAAAATGCAGGCAATGACTGCAGGTAAGCTGCTAGGTTCTGGCGCTTCGGGTACTGCCGTGAGCGAAATAACACTCGGAACAGGATTAAGCTTTACAGGAACAACCCTTAATGCAACAGCTACAGGTTCCGGGACGGTAACTAACGTTTCTGTAGTAGCAGCCAATGGGGTAAGCGGCACCGTTGCAAATTCAACGACTGCCCCCGCTATTACTCTTACGTTGGGAGATATTAAGCCAACCTCTGTTGTATCAACAGGTGTCGTTACCGGATCAAATATATCTGGAACAGCGGTAAATACCGGTGATCAGACCATTACACTTTCCGGAGATGTAACAGGTTCAGGCACGGGCCCGATAACGGCTAGTATAGGGACAGGAAAGGTTACCTCATCACACATTGCGGATGGCACCATTACTTCTACTGATATCGCCGCGCAGACAATTAAGTCAACTAATCTTAGCGCTATCTCCACTTTTGGTACAAGCGGACAGGTGCTTACCTCAAACGGAAGCGGCGGATTTAGCTGGGGATCGGCAACAGGGACAGGTGACATGAATAAAGCGACCTACGATCCTGCCGGAATCTCACAACAGCTTGTGGGTTTAA
>DALYUO010000112.1:11342-15625 GCA_031981225.1 Pararcticibacter sp. | reverse complement strand
CTGGGAATACCTTGCACATAAATTAGCACTCAATGCAGGAATTACAATGACTCCATGTAAGATAGAAAAAATAGCCGGAAGGTACCATACATTTTTCACAAAGCGTTTTGACAGGGAAAAGGGAGAACGTATTCACTTCGCATCTGCTATGACAATGACCGGCAACAATGAAGATACTATACGTAACAATCCGGCAAGCTATCTCGATATTGCTGATTTCATTCAGACTTATGGCATAAATGTGGCTGAAAATTTAAGCCAGTTATGGAGAAGGATTGTTTTTAACATTGCGATTTCCAATACGGACGATCACCTTCGAAATCACGGATTTATTTTAGCAAATAAAGGGTGGATCTTATCGCCTGCTTTTGATTTGAACCCATCCATAGATAAAGAGGGCTTAGCACTGAACATTGACATGGACAACAACGCGCTGAGTTTTGATCTGGCCAAAAGTGTAGGTGACTTTTTCAGATTGGACGAAAAGCAAATGGATGGTATCATTGCAGAAGTGTTAAGCAGTGTAAGTCAGTGGGAAAAGACAGCAGGCAAAATAGGAATTTCAAGAAGTGAAATGGAACTTATGAAGAGCGCATTCAAAGTATAACCATGCGGATGTCAATCAAATATCTGGGCTTCCTTGATTCTTTGGAAAATTAGTCTAAAGAATAAAAAAGGGAAAACAACCAGCAGTACCGTCATTTTCCCTTTTGCGGAGAGTGAGAGATTCGAACTCTCGATACCCTTTTGAGGTATACACACTTTCCAGGCGTGCTCCTTAAACCACTCGGACAACTCTCCTTTAAGGAGTGCAAAAATAACAAAATACTTAATTCTAACCGGATGATATTTATTTTATTTGGCAGAAAAGCCAAAACAACCGCTATCCCCCTACGCGGCAATGCAATATAAGCAAATTTAAATCTTAGAACACAGATTTAGCAGGTGCGGTAACGGGTGTTTTGCTCAGCTCACCACGGATATTGGTTTCAAGAAGATGACTGATCCGCTCTGCGGAATAACCTCTTCCCAGCAAGAACATTAATTTGGTTACCGCAGCTTCATATGTCATATCATAACCGCTGGCAACGCCCATGTTTTTTAGTGGCCTGCTGGTTTCATAACGCCCGAGTTCTACAGTTCCTACCTTACACTGAGAAATATCGAGCACTACTTTACCCTTATTTATGGCAGTCTCCAGGCAATTGAGAAACCACTTATCTGTATTGGTATTCCCGGCACCAAAAGTTTCGAGTATAATGGCGTCTGCTTTTGAATTAACGATAGCGGCTACCGTCTCTTCACTGATGCCAGGATATAGTTTAAGTACCGCAATCGAGTTACTCAGCTTCTTATGAGCCCTGAAAGTACATTCGTCGCATTTACGTATGCTAACATCATTAAACCTTAAATGAACGCCAGCCTCCGCCAGTACCGGGTAGTTGGGCGATCTGAATGCCTCAAATTTGGCAGAATTGTATTTAAAGGCCCTGTTTCCTCTGAATAGCTGAAAATCAAAATAGATACATACTTCAGGAACTCTCGCCTTGCCGTTCTGTTTGGCAGAAGCAATTTCCAGGGCAGTGATCAGATTTTCCTTGGCGTCCGTCCTAATCTCTCCGATAGGCAATTGTGATCCTGTAAAAATAACTGGCTTATTCAGGCCTTCGAGCATAAAGCTAAGCGCCGAAGCAGAAAATGCCATGGTATCCGAGCCGTGAAGTATCACAAACCCATCATATAAATGATAGTTCTTCTCAACGAGTTCTGCTAATTCAACCCATACACGTGGATGCATGTTTGATGAATCAATGATCTCTGCAAAAGAATAAACAGTAATTTCGTAATTAAGTCTTTGAAGCTCAGGAACGTTTTCAGTAATCAGGTTAAAATCAAGTGGCCTCAAGGTACCAGTTATCCTGTCCTGAACCATACCTATTGTCCCCCCGGTATATATAATCAGTACCTTTGTCATCCTACCTTCTCATGTAATATTTTTGTTAAAGATATAAAAGGAATGCATTACTCAGATGCCAAAAATGCTTTTTGAATTATTGGTAGTGATTTTTGCGACTTCCTCAATCGGTATATTTTTTATTTCTGCAACCTTTTTTGCTATATAGATCAGGTAACTGCTTTCATTGGGTTTCCCTCTGAAAGGCACCGGACTCAGGTAGGGCGAATCTGTTTCCAGAACGATATGTTGTAAGTCCAGTTCGGCAAGTACTTTATCCAGCCCCGAATTCTTATATGTAAGAACACCTCCGATACCAAGGTAAAAACCAAGGTTGATAATCTTTTCGGCCTGTTCAACCGTTCCGGTAAAGCAATGAAAAATCCCTCTCAGCGTCTCATCCTTTTCGTCGAGCAATATATTGTAAACTTCATCAAAAGCTTCGCGGCAGTGGATCACTATTGGCAATCCCCTCTCCTTTGCCCATTGAATTTGGCTACGAAAAGCTTCCTCCTGAATTTTCAGGGTGCTTTTATCCCAGTACAAGTCAATTCCGATCTCTCCAATTGCATAGATCTTCTGGCTTTCGATGGCCTGAAGTATGACATCGAGTTCGGATTTGTAGTTCTGCTGCACGTCGCAGGGATGAAGCCCGAGCATTGGGAAACAGCATTCGGGATAGTCTGCCACAAGGCCATTAACCAGAGCTATTGTTTCAGAATTTACATTGGGAAGAAACAAACGGGATACATTATTCTCCAGGCATCTCTCAAGCAGCTGCTTTCTTTTATCAATATCTGTCTCATAGTATAGGTGCGTGTGTGTATCGGTTAAAATCATTCCGAGGCAAAACTAAACATTATGCAATAAAAAAGGCCGTTCCTGCTATTAGAAACGACCTTTAAAAATTTATATTATTTATATATTATTTTACTTCTTCAAAATCAACATCAGTAACTGTATCACCGGTGTTACCCGCCTGCCCGCCATTTGCGTTCGCGCCAGGCTGTGCTCCGGCGTCCTGAGATGCTTTGTACATATCTTCGGAAGCAGCATTCCATGCATTCTGCAATTCAGTCTGCGCAGCGTCAATATCTGCAAAGTTCCTGGCTGCATGAGCATCCTTGAGCTTCTTCAAAGCGCTCTCAATCGGATCCTTCTTATCAGCAGGGATCTTATCACCATACTCTTTCAGTTGTTTTTCGGTAGAGAAGACCAATGCATCAGCTGCATTCAACTTGTCGATTTCTTCCTTTGCCTTTTTATCTGCTTCTGCATTCGCTTCAGCTTCCTGCTTCATCTTCTGAATTTCATCATCTGTTAAGCCAGATGAAGCTTCGATACGGATCTTTTGCTCCTTACCAGTTGCCTTGTCTTTAGCAGACACATGCAAAATACCGTTTGCGTCGATATCAAAGGTAACTTCGATCTGAGGCACACCGCGAGGTGCAGGAGGAAGACCGTCTAAGTGGAATCGTCCGATTGTACGGTTCTGATTAGCCATCGGACGCTCACCCTGAAGGATATGAATTTCCACAGAAGGCTGATTGTCGGATGCTGTAGAGAAAACTTCTGATTTCTTGGTAGGGATGGTTGTGTTAGATTCGATTAACTTCGTCATAACGCCGCCCATCGTTTCGATACCAAGAGAAAGCGGAGTAACGTCGAGAAGTAATACATCTTTTACTTCACCCGTTAATACACCACCCTGGATCGCTGCACCAATTGCAACCACTTCGTCTGGATTCACCCCTTTTGAAGGTTCTTTTCCAAAGAAGCTTTTAACTGCGTCCTGAATAGCAGGGATACGGGTACTACCACCTACCAGGATAATTTCGTCGATATCGCTTGTGGATAAACCAGCATTCTTCAAAGCAGAACGGCATGGTTCGATCGTACGTTTGATCAGGCTCTCAGCAAGTTGTTCGAACTTGGCACGGCTCAAAGTACGCACAAGGTGTTTCGGGCCACTTTGATCAGCTGTGATATACGGAAGGTTCACTTCTGTTTGGGTAGAGCTGGAAAGCTCGATTTTTGCCTTTTCAGCAGCTTCCTTTAAACGCTGCATCGCCATCGCATCTTTGCTGATGTCCATGCCGTTTTCGTTCTTGAATTCGGCGGCTAACCAGTCGATAATAACGTGGTCAAAGTCATCACCTCCAAGGTGTGTGTCACCATCGGTTGATTTTACTTCAAATACGCCATCCCCTAATTCGAGTACTGATACGTCGTGAGTACCACCACCGCAGTCGAACACAACGATCTTCATATCACGGTGAGCCTTATCTAAACCGTAAGCCAGGGCGGCAGCGGTCGGCTCATTGATAAT
>DALYUO010000112.1:10995-11332 GCA_031981225.1 Pararcticibacter sp. | reverse complement strand
TACGTTTTACATTCAGACCTGCAATTTCGCCGGCTTCCTTGGTTGCCTGACGCTGTGCATCGTTAAAGTATGCCGGAACTGTGATTACAGCTTCTGTTACTTCCTGTCCTAAAAAGTCTTCGGCAGTCTTCTTCATTTTCTGAAGGACCATCGCAGAAATTTCCTGAGGAGTGTATTTACGTCCGTCGATTTCTACACGTGGAGTATTATTGTCTCCTTTAGCTATAACATAAGGCATCCGTTCAATTTCACGGCTTACTTCATTATAGCTGTTTCCCATGAAGCGTTTTATAGAGTAGATTGTTTTTTTCGGGTTAGTGATCGCCTGGCGTTTTGC
>DALYUO010000112.1:9591-10985 GCA_031981225.1 Pararcticibacter sp. | reverse complement strand
GCTCACCATTCTCAACGAATGCTACGATAGAAGGTGTCGTGCGCTTTCCCTCGCTGTTTGCTATAACGACAGGCTCGTTACCTTCCATTACGGCTACGCAAGAGTTTGTTGTTCCTAAGTCGATACCAATAATCTTTGACATGATATATTTTCCTTTTGCTTGTTCGTGATTAACAATTTACGTTTACTTATCAATGCTTATGCCAAGCCTGGAATTAAATCACTTTGACATGATTCTGACAAGAATAGAGTCAGGATTGAATTGCACAGAAATGACAGGATGACAGATTGAAACATAAAAGCCCCTTCGCAGGGGCTTTTAGTGCTAATAGCTAAATTTTGTAAACTTACTATTTCTTAACCGGAGCTTTCTTTACAGATGTTGTTGTTTTCTTTGCAGCAGGCTTCTTTGTAGCTGCCGGTTTCTTTGAAGCTGCCGGCTTGGCGACAGGCTTTGCTGCCGGTGCTTTTTTCGCGGGCTTAACTTTCACGAGTTCTATATCGAATATAAGAGCACTGAATGGCTTGATATCCGCCCCTGCTCCCCTCGGGCCATATGCCAGGTCGGAAGGAATTAAGAAAGTCGACTTCGAACCTTCATTCAGCAAAAGAAGTCCCTCTTCCCAGCCTTTAATTACTTGTCCTTCTCCCAACGTAAGGCTGATAGGCTCATAAGTACGGCCGGGTTGTTCCAGACCCGCTTGTTTTGCGTTAGACTCAATACTTGAATCAAATACCTTCCCTTCAAGTGTGCGCCCGGTGTAGTTCACCAGTACTGTATCGCCAACCACAGGTTTGCTTTTAACAGACGGCTGAGTGATGATGTACATCAAACCTGACGCTGTTTTTGCGGGACTAAGCTTATTATCAGCAATATATTTATTGAGCGTATTTACCTCAGCTGTTTTTAATGAATCCATTAACCTTTGCTGGGCCGCCATGGCCTGTTCCATAGATTGTACCTTATCTATTCTGATCACAAACTGCAGCGTGCTTCCCTTGGGGAAAAAAGGCGGACGAATCCTTGTTGTATCAACAAACAGCGAATCCGCCGGAATCTTAACAAGGGCACTGTCTTTCTCTGATAGCAACGGAAAAAAGTACATGAGGTCAGTGATATTCTGCGAAGGCTGAACAGCAATGGTTACTGGTCTCCCGGCAGTAAAAGAACTGAAAAGAACAGAGTCTTTATCGGTCTTCTGGGTAAAATTAAATGTAATAACGTCGTTCAGCTTAATCTTTGGTCCGTTATTGGGCGTGTAAACTTTATACTGAACCTGGTTGGGTAAACGAGTAAACCCATTGTTGTCCTGCGCAAACGTATACATCGACGCTATCATCAATGATAGCGTAATTATGTTTTTTAGCTTCATACTTAAAGAATTAAGTCAGCC
>DALYUO010000112.1:9156-9581 GCA_031981225.1 Pararcticibacter sp. | reverse complement strand
CCGGACTGACTTTTAAATGAATTTATAACAAAGCAACGCTTTATTGTGCTGGTGCAGACGGAGCCGCTGGTTGCGGCGTTACTGCTGCAGGTGCAGGAGCTCCAGCTTTTGGCTTAATAATATCTAAGATTTCAAGATCAAAGATCAAAGGCATATAAGGAGGAATTGCCTGATTACCTTGCTCTCCGTAACCCAATTTTGAAGGGATAATTAATGATACTTTAGTGCCTTTTGAGAATAACATCAAACCTTCATCAAAACCAGGGATAGTGTTAGATCCACCAACAGCTACTTTCATAGGTTCGTAAGGACGCATTGGATTAAATACGTTCTCCTTCTTTGCGATTTCAACTACACTTGTTTCAAAGATCTTACCGGTAAGGAAACGTCCTGTATAGTTTAACTTAACAGTGTCGCCTGCTACT
>DALYUO010000112.1:7426-9146 GCA_031981225.1 Pararcticibacter sp. | reverse complement strand
TCAACCACATAGTTCAAGCCTGACGGCGTAACTGTTGGTTTTAAATCCTTCGACTTGATGTAGTTGCTGATCTTTCCGGCTTCCTGGTTTTTAGCTTTCTGAGATTCATCTTTAAAGAACTGTTCGATCTTTCCGTTGAAGTCAGCATCGCTAAGTTTTCCTTTAGGAATTACTTTATCGATCTTGAATGTAAAGATCATGTACTTGCCTTTGGTATTGGGTGGCTTAGGCATGTTCATCTTCTGCTGTAAAGAGTCGAGGTTGATTTTGAAGGTAGCGCTATCGCCTTCGCTAAGCATAGCTAAAGCAGCATAGATGTCACCTTTGAACGCCGACTTCTGCTCTGCAACAAACATAGGCCTGTCATAGTCATATGAATTCTGCATTACAGAGTCTTCCTCTGTTTTCTGAATAGCATGTAATGCTATAAAATCACCTTCTTTGATAACAGCACCTTCTTTATCCTCATGGATTATGTACTGCATATCACCCTCTCCTTTTTTAAACTGCTTACAGCTTGAAAATGCAAGTACTGCAAACCCTAAAACAATTAAGTTTTTCTTCATTTTGTTGTGGTTATTGTATTTTTCTGGTTTATTGAATTAAAAGACTTTTATATTCGGGTAAGATTTGTTTGAATCGTTGAATTGTTTCCTGTAATGGCTGTGCCGACTGGCCTCCTGCCGCATTCCTGTGCCCTCCCCCATTAAAATACTTCTTACAGATTTCGTTGGCGGGAAAATCACCCGTTGAGCGCAAAGAAAGTTTCACCTGGTCTGCTCTTTCAATAATCAAAGCCGCAAGTCTGATCCCATTTATTGTCAAAGCATAATTTACAAGTCCTTCAGTATCACCTGTAGAAATATTGAACTTGTGTAATTCTTCTCTTGAAACAGTAATCAAAGCGGTATTGTACTCGTTTAGCACTTCAAGCTTCCTAAGCAGGCAAAACCCTAAGAATCTTAAACGATTTTCGGAGAAGTTATCATATACCAACTGATGAATTTTTGCATTCTCTGCTCCTCTTTCGATCAGGTCAGCAATGATATGATGAACTCTCGGCGTAGTGGTAGGAAAACGAAACGACCCTGAATCTGTCATGATTCCGGTATAGAGGCAAGTAGCAACATCTTTATTGATTGTCTGCGGCTCCTCGAGTACGTTGACGATAAATTCATAAACCAGTTGAGCTGTTGCACAAGCGTTTATGCTCCAGTACCGGTAATCGTCAAAATCTTCAGGTTCAAGATGGTGGTCTATTAACACCTTCTTAGCCTTTGATTCCTGAACAAGCTGACCTAATCCGTTGATGCGGGCCAGTGAATTAAAATCAAGGCAAAAGATCAGATCCGCTTCAGCTACGTATTTCGCCGATTCTTCAGGCTTCTCTGTATAAATTATCACTTCCGGATTATTGGGCAACCATTGTAAGAAAACCGGATAATCAGTGGGAGAAACAACTTTAACGTGATGCCCTTTTTGAATAAGACAATTATATAAACCTAATGATGAGCCTATTGCATCCCCATCAGGTTTATGGTGGGTAGTAATTACAATTTGCTTTGGATCAGCTAATATTTCTTTAAGCGAGGTTAACTCCAGCATCATTCAGTCAAAAGAAATGCAAAGCTATTAAAAACCTTGGGGTTACAAAATGAAAAATTAATTCAAATAGAGGTAATTCGCTTTAAAAACTTAATTTTGCGGGCAATTAAATCAA
>DALYUO010000112.1:6272-7416 GCA_031981225.1 Pararcticibacter sp. | reverse complement strand
CAGAACTTTTACAATGATCAAACCGGATGCCGTAAGTAACGGCTTTACCGGCGCTATTTTAGATGATATTATTAAAGGCGGCTTTAAGCTGATTGCAATGAAGTATACTCATCTTACTTCTGAAACTGCGGGCGCCTTTTATGAAGTGCATAAAGAACGTCCGTTTTATGCTGACCTGGTGAAATTCATGAGCTCAGGTCCAATTGTAGCTGCAATTCTTGAGAAAGACAATGCTGTTGAAGATTTCCGTAAACTTATCGGAGCTACAGACCCATCCAAGGCTGAACCAGGCACTATCCGCAACAAGTATGCAAAATCAATCGATGCAAATGCAGTACATGGATCAGATTCTGACGAGAACGCTGCAATCGAAGGAAGTTTCTTCTTCTCTAAGCTCGAAAGGTTTTAAAACCGGTTTTATCGGCACTATTCAATCAACTATCCGCATGAAGCCTAAAAGCTGATTGCTGATAGCTGATTGCTAATCTCGTTACATAAAAACAATCTCATCAAGTACCTTCGATCCGGCACGTTCATTCATCTTGTCCAGAATCTGTGTGCGGATCATCAGAAGCTCGTTCTTCAACACGGATGATTCAACTCTTATAAATAGTTTCCTTTCGCGGATGAACAGCTGGCTGGTCCGGTTAGCTACTGCCTTACCCATCATCTCAGGCCATGCAGCGATCAGCGCGGTTTCGTCAAACTTGCGCTTAAGCTTATATACGCGAAGCATTTGCTCTATGGCATCCTTCAGCGATTTATCGTTTGTGCGGCGCATTATTTTACGGTCCCTTTTTCTACCTCAAAGATAGTAAGCCCAACGCCAATTGCAGCAAAAATCGAACTAATCCTTTCGCGACTGGTGTCGGTAATAAAGATCTGTCCAAAATCATCGTGTGATACCATTTCCATCAGTTTCCTGGTTCTCTTGTCGTCAAGCTTGTCAAAAATATCATCCAGTAACAGCAGCGGTTTGTAACCTTTTCTCTCCTGGAGGAAACTGTACTGGGCAAGTTTAAGCGCAATAAGGAAGGATTTCTGTTGTCCCTGTGAACCAAATTTCTTCATCGGCATCCCGTTAACTGTAAACAGAAGATCATCCTTATGAATACCCGTACTTGTACGTTCCAGAATCCGGTCG
>DALYUO010000112.1:4807-6262 GCA_031981225.1 Pararcticibacter sp. | reverse complement strand
AGAAGCACTGAAAACTCTTCATTCAACAGAGGAGACTCATATATCAGATCTACCGCTTCTGCCCCTTCAGTCAGATACCGGTAATGCTTATGAAATACCGGAAGGAATATTTCCATAAAACTGCGGCGCTTTTCAAAAATGCGTTTACCTGAAGTGACTAGCTGTTCATCAAAAATCGCCAGAAGCTCCGGATCATATCTGCCCGTTTCGGCAATACTTTTAAGGAGGGCATTCCTGTTAGTGAGGTTTTTATTATATGTTATCAACTCGTCCAGATAGTGATTATCGGTCTGGGAGATCACATTATCAATAAAGCGACGGCGTTCTTCGCTCCCCTCTATAATGATACTTACATCATAAGGGGAGATCATTACAAGAGGAAAGAGCCCAATGTGGTCTGCCAAACGCTGATATTCTTTTTTGTTCCTTCTGAACTGCTTCTTCTGATTTCGTTTTAACGAACAGGCAACTACCTCTTCTGAGCCGTCTTTATCAAAGGCACCCTGCAGCATGAAAAAGTCAGTACCGTTCCTGATTTGCTGTGAATCGACAGGATTAAAGTAGCTTTTACACAGCGACAAATAATGCACTGCATCCAGCAGGTTGGTCTTGCCTGCGCCATTATCGCCTGTAAAAGCGTTAACAGTAGGGGAAAGATCAAGCCCGGCTTCTTCGTAATTCTTAAAATTTATTAGCGCTATTTTTTTAAGCCACATAAACTACCGCAAAGTTAATCCTTTCCGGGTAAAGCATGCGCTTTGGCGACCAGCTTTCAGTAATAAAAGAGTACTCCTATAAATGTCCGTGATTTCCCCTTGACAGTATTCCTTAAAAATGTATTTTTGCAGACTTCAATATAACGCAAATGGCGATTAATCAAAAAGATACTATTACTCACTCTGGCAAACCAGGCAATACCAGTAAATTTGTGCAGGAGAATAAAAAAAGTCTGGCATTTATAGGTGGTGCTATAGTAGCTCTTGTACTACTTTACTTTGGATACCAGAAGTTCTATCTGGCACCTCGTGCGGAAAAGGCTTCCAACGAAATGTTTAAGGCAGAAGAATATGCTGCTATAGATTCCCTATCAGACAGGGCAATCAAAGGCGATGGATCATATCCCGGATTCGAAAAGATAGCCGAAGAATATTCAAGCACTAAATCTGCAAACCTTGCTAATGCTTATCTGGGAGGTTTATACCTGCAGAAAGGCCAGTATCAAAAAGCGATTGACGCGCTGGGAACCTATAGCAGTACCGGTAGCCCTGTTATCGATCCTCTTGTATTAGGTATGCTGGGAGATGCTTACACCGAATTAAAGGACTACGATCAGGCGATCACTTATTATAAAAAAGCGGCTGATAAATCGGATAACTCTTTCACCGCTCCTCTTTTCCTTAAAAAGCTCGGCTTAGTTTACGAAGAGCAAAAAGACTACGAAGCGGCTGCTAAGGC
>DALYUO010000112.1:3714-4797 GCA_031981225.1 Pararcticibacter sp. | reverse complement strand
TTATGAGGCTTCTGTGGTAGATGCTTATATCGCCAGAGCTGAAGCAAGGAAATAAAAGAAGTTGTAAGTTGTGAGTTGTGAGACAGGTACCTACAACTTACAACTCGTTACCTGCAACTTACAACTCGTTACCTGCAACCAGCTACTCGCAACACACAACAAACAACCCCTATGGCCACTCAACTTAAAAGCCTCTCTGATTTCTCGCATACAACGATTCCTTCTGCCAGTCCCTATAGTTTTGCTATTGTTACAGCTCAGTGGAACGCAGACATCACGGGTGCATTATATCAGGGCGCTTATGAGCTTTTAGTTAGACAGGGTGCCTCTCCCGAAAATATTATATCAGTAACGGTTCCCGGTAGTTTCGAATTAACTTCCGGCGCAGAGATGATACTGAATAATAAAAAGGTAGACGCCGTAATTTGCCTTGGATGTGTCATTAAAGGGGACACCCCTCACTTCGAGTACATTTGCAGCGCAGTTGCTCATGGCATCACCAATGTTGGCCTTAAATATAATATTCCCGCAATATTTGGAGTTCTCACTACAAATAACCAGGAGCAGGCTTTGGAAAGAGCAGGGGGAAAACATGGCAATAAAGGGGAAGAAGCAGCGGCCACAGCTATTTTAATGGCTGATCTGCAACGCTCCCTGCGCTAAAAACCATTTATGCTCTTAAATGGTTGTATTAGAATTTTTTAATACCTTTACTTTTCGAAACTTTATGGGTACCTTTTTCCGTAAAAGGAAATAGTGCACAATTAGAATTTAACAACTGTTAAGATGAAAAAATTTGCTGCAGGTTTACTCCTGCTGATGTTTGTAACGATACTATTAGGGTCATGTTCCTCTAAAGTATGTCCTGCCTACAACTCTTATCCCAGGTCAAAAAGGGGCTAATCCGCCTATTCAAATACTTTTTGAGCCTCTTAGGATACATTAAAAACACTGATACTATGAATTGGATACCGTTGGAAAGAATAGACCAGTTGCAGGAAATTAAAAATGCAGCAGGGTATAGTATATTATTTAAGCACAGCACCCGTTGTGCTATTAGCATGATGGCAAAAAAGAAGTTTG
>DALYUO010000112.1:1665-3704 GCA_031981225.1 Pararcticibacter sp. | reverse complement strand
GTCTTCTTTTTAGACCTCCTCAATCATCGTGATATTTCAGCTGCCATTGCACAGCTATTCCAGGTTCATCACGAATCTCCTCAGTTATTACTGATCAGAGATGGCGAATGTATTTACCATACATCGCACGGAGAAGTATCAGCAGATGAGGCCGCCGCACAGATGAGGTTCTAAATCATAAGCACAATGTCAAATTCTACCGGGGGGCAGACGATTTCCCGCAACTAAATAGCTACCTTTGTTCTATGATTGAATTGCCGGTAATTCCAGCCAGTGAAACTCAGAGAAGGCCTAACTGGTTACGGGTGAAGCTGCCTGTAGGAAAAGAATATGCAAACGTAAGGGGATTAGTTGATACCCATAAGCTTCATACAATCTGTGAAAGTGGTAACTGTCCGAATATGGGCGAATGCTGGGGTGCAGGGACTGCTACATTCATGATCCTTGGCAATATCTGCACACGGTCCTGTTCCTTTTGCGCTGTAGCTACGGGCAGGCCTCATGCGGTAGATCTTGATGAACCTAACCGGGTGGCTAACTCAATCAAGCTCATGAACGTTAAACATGCCGTTATCACATCGGTCGACCGTGATGACCTCAAAGACGGCGGCTCCATCATATGGGCTGAAACGATCAGGGCAATCAGACGCGAAAGTCCCCAGACCACAATGGAGACCCTGATACCCGATTTCAGGGGCATTTGGGAAAATCTTTACCGCGTGTGCGAAGAGAGGCCTGAAGTGATATCCCATAATATTGAGACTGTTAAAAGACTTACCCGGCAGGTGCGGATCCAGGCGAAATACGAAAGAAGCCTTGAGGCATTAAAACGTATTTCAGAGTTTGGATTAAGGACTAAATCGGGCATCATGCTTGGTTTAGGGGAAACAGAAGCCGACGTTATTGAAACCATGCAGGACGTGGCAGACGCTGGCGTACATATTCTCACGCTCGGACAGTACCTTCAACCTACTAAAAACCGCCACCCGGTATTAGACTGGATTCATCCCGATCAATTTGCAAAATACAAGGAGATTGGTTTGGATATGGGGTTCAGGTATGTAGAAAGCGGACCATTGGTGCGTTCTTCCTACCATGCCGAAAAACATCTGTTTGACCAGGTAAGGTAAGCACAGCAATTCCGCCGTTGACTATAAATATCTGAAAATCACTTCGGGAAGTGCTTCTATTAAGCGGGATGGAGGTACCACGTATCCTTGTACACTTTCACCGGCGGTAGGGTTAAACAAACAGCGTCCTTCAGGGGTGAAGATAATGGTATAACGATTTTTAAGCACAATCGTACAACCAAGCGTAACAGCGCGGTCTATCCCTGTTTCCAGCCGCTCCCACCAATTTTTATGTTCGCCGAACAACCTGTCGAACTCTTTCAAATGAGGGGTAAAAACCGAAAATTCTGGCACTAGTTGCATCAATTCATAATTGGAAGAAATAAGATTGAGCGCATCTGCATCAATAACTATCGGCTTGCGGAAGTTTTTAAAGGTATCTTTCAATATCTGCAGACTTTCATCGTCAGTCCCCAATCCAGGCCCTATACCTGCAGACTGATACTTATCCCACTGCAGGCCTGCCGGAACCTGGTTTCTTTCCCTGATCACCGCCATCACTTCGGGCATAGCCGTATTTAAGGCAGTAAGCCCTTCGGCAGGCACACAGGCGGAGGTTAAGCCAGCACCGCTATACAAACTGGCTTTGGAGCACAGCAGAGCCGCTCCCATTGTTTCCGGAGCACCGGCAATCAGCAAAGCGTGTCCATAGGACCCTTTGTGACTGAAAGGCAAGCGTACTCTTAAACGTTCCCGGATGTCGTCTTCCGAAAGGAGATAATAGGATCCTTCCGTGCTCTGTATGAAGGCCTCGTCAAGGTCGATTTGGACAACTTCGAAATATTGGAGATAGGGTGAAGAATCAGGCAAAAGAAAATTAAGCCTGGGCCGTTGAAAAGTGACGGCCAACTCTGCATGAAATACAGCGTCATCCTCCCCTACCGGGCCTTCCGCTTTAAGTCCCGTTGG
>DALYUO010000112.1:0-1533 GCA_031981225.1 Pararcticibacter sp. | reverse complement strand
TCAGATTTAGAGACTTGAGGCGATCGAGATTGACATTAAAATCAGCGCTGCTCCTTTCTGAGAAACGGGCAATTATCACTTTAATTCGTCCGTATCCTTGATTATGGAGCATCCGGGCTATAGCAAGGCCGTCTCCTCCGTTGTTGCCGGCACCACAATAGACTGAAACAGATAACGACTGGTCAGGAAAGTTATCTATAAAGGAATTAACAAATGCACTGGCAGCACTTTCCATCAGGTCAACAGACAAAATTGGTTTGTTAGCAATGGTGTAAGCATCTGCTTCCCTCATCTGTGGTGACGTCAATAGCTTTAACATAGAATACTTTCTTTATCTGTAGAAATGCAGGTATCTCCTTTCAAAGGAATCGAATCCTCCGTCTGAAAGTGCTTCGATAGCATGAATAGAGTTCTTTCCCTGCTTCAATTCCAAAAGCAATTTCTTAGTAAACGCAGGATTAGACTTCGTCATAAAATAAACAATACTGTATGATACGTTATACATATAATCCCGCTTTGATTTATTCATCCAAATATGGTCGCCCAGTTGAAGGAACTCCGTTAAATTTACATTTCCGCCCTGGACCTCGCGTTTAACAGCTGAAATTCTGCCTGTCTGAACCGCTACAGAAACTTGTCCGTACGCCACAGCCATCGACTCAAAAAACGCCGCCAGTCCTTCATTAAACCACCTCGGTATGCCACCCATATTATGATGCATAAAACTATGACTCATCTCGTGGACAAGCGTTGTAACAAAATCGTCGGTACGGTAAACAAAAATCTGTTTTAGGAGAGGAGAGTAAAACCCGGTTTTAGAGATCACTCCCGACCTGGCAGCGAGACTAGCATTCTTATAGTCACTAAACTTCTTGTACAGGTTAATGGTGATAAGCAGGCTGTCATTTCGACGCGTGTTAAACAGGCCGTTGTATATCTGGGATTCGTATTCTGAAAGCAACTGAATGTTCTCTCTTTCCTGCGCCGTCAGTTGAAAGCCGATTTCGTTGATAAGGAGTTTCTGCGGAAGAGCCCTTTGAACCAACAGCAGAAATATCACCGATAAAAGTAGTTTAAGCTTCATAGCATAAAAGGCTAAAATTACAGCCGAATCTTTAACGTTCCATTTCGAGTTTCAAAAATTTCGCAGTATGACTCCTTTTCTCTTTAATCAGATTTTCCGGCGTCCCTGAGAAAAGTATCTGACCACCGCCAGCTCCACCCTCGGGCCCGAGATCTATAACCCAATCTGCTACTTTTACCACATCAATATTGTGTTCGATCACCAGTACCGTATTACCGTGATCAACCAGGCGGTTCAGTACTCCAAGCAATACATTTATATCTTCAAAATGAAGGCCCGTAGTAGGTTCATCAAGGATATAAAATGTTTTCCCTGTATCCTTCTTAGATAACTCGGTAGCAAGTTTTACACGCTGCGCTTCTCCGCCTGATAACGTCGTCGCCGGCTGCCCCATCTTGATATAACCGAGACCCACATCGACAATTGTTTTCAGTTTGCGGTTGATTTTC
>DALYUO010000111.1:13273-15667 GCA_031981225.1 Pararcticibacter sp. | reverse complement strand
GATGCATTACAGGACATATAGAAGGGCAGGTAGTAAAGAAAAAGTCGGCAACGTATATCTTGCCATCAAAATCTTTGCTTGTTATCGTTGTGCTATCCTGGTTGATAAAACTAAAGCCCGGTATGGTTTGGTAAACGGTGTCGATCACTGTTTTGCCATCCACCGTTTTTTCAACTGCTTCACGGTTACCAAGAACCGGAAGCTTTTTCTCGTCTTTCAGATTGCAGGCCGCTAATGCGGATAAAAACAAGACTCCTGCAGATAAATAATAAAATTTCATGAATACCGATTCAAATAAGGAGATATTTAGCAAAAGTACAGTATCGTAAAGGCTAATGCAAGTTGTATATTTTTGCAAAAGTCACAATACGTTAGAGACAATAGCTATTTTTGAGCATAATGAAAATCAAGAAAAAGATTGGATTGGAAGGCGTTCGTTTTTTTGCCCATCATGGCTTTTATCCTGAGGAGCAAATCCTGGGTAATGAATTTATAGTAGACATAACCACTGAGATGGATGTACTGAACGACGGAGACGATGAGCTGGCAAATACGCTGAACTATGAGCGGCTATTCGAAATAGCCGCATTGCAAATGAAAAATACACAAAAGCTTCTTGAGACCGTCGCCATAGGTATGCTGAATGCTATAAAAGACGAGTTCCCATCTATAGATACCATTTGTGTAAGTATCCGGAAAACACGACTTCCTCTTCGCGGCGAGATCAATAACTCTCTCGTAGAATTCACATACAGGAAATAGAGTGTTTATACCGCCAGGGCTTCAAACGCGATCATCTTGTTTCGTTGCAACTCAGGAAGGAGAGCAGGCCTTCCTTTCTCAAAATCATAAAAAATACACGTTGTTTTTCCTGTCGTGCAGATTTCTTCATCTGCATTCTTTTTAATTGTTAGGATGTATTCCACTTCAAAACTACAGTTACCGACGCGACTGGTGCGAACGTACGCGTATAGTTCGTCATTAAAAGTGACCGGTTTAAGATAATTTAATTCAGCCTTTCCAATAATTATCCCCTTTGACTTGCTTTGCCAGCGTGTGATATGCTTCCAGTATCCAGAGTGCGCAATTTCAAAATAAGTCAGAAAAACATCATTGTTTACCACTCCGAAAGCATTTAAATCGCCAAAGCGTACAGGAATGAAAGTCTTGTAATTGAAGTCTTTTAAATTCATAAATAAGACAAATTGTCGGTTATTTTTTAAAATAACAAGTCAAATTGTCTTATTATAAACAGTATTTGCCGTGAAAATGTTTTGGTACGAGCATTGTATTTCTCGTTTTAAAAAAAAATCAGGAGGATAGATAATGACACTTGTAAAATTTGCAAACGGAAACAACAGTAGCGCTTTAAAACCTTGGTTTAACGACGTATTTGATTCGGTTTTCAATGACTCGTATGTAGCAGACCGCCTTACTTCAAGGATTCCGGCGGTGAACATTGCAGAGAGTGAAAATGATTTTCATATAGAGTTGGCGGTACCTGGCTTAAAGAAAGAGGATTTCAAAATTAATCTGGACAAGAATATATTGAGCATCTCTGCTGAAAAGAAGAATGAAACCGCAGCCGATGGAAAAAAGTATAACCGCAGGGAGTATAGTTACTCTTCTTTTGTACGGTCATTCACTTTACCGGAAACAGCCGACTATAGTAAAATTGAAGCGGAATACGTTGACGGTATATTGAAAGTAAACGTAGCTAAGAGAGAGGAAGCTAAGGTGTTATCAAGAGAAATCTCTGTAAAATAAAACCGAACAGCATTCAGAACAGGTAAGTGCTTCTTTTACGAAACTATTGTAAAAAGCATTTATTGACCGAATAAAGGCGTTGCTTACTCAAGCGGCGCCTTTTTGTTTTAAAGCTTAAAATGTATTTTTGAACCATGCATCGAGAAATACCTGAAACAAAAAGAAAGGCTCTTAAGATCAACCTTGACCCCACCATCTATGGCACGTTTGCAGAAATTGGCGCAGGGCAGGAGGTTGCCAGAAATTTCTTTACTGCGGGGGCAGCGTCGGGAACAATAGCAAAAACCATGTCTGCATACGATATGGCATTCAGCAATGAGATCTATGGAGCAGAAATGTCGGGGAGATATGTGAGTAAATCGCGGCTTGAAAAAATGCTCAGACATGAGTTTGATCTGCTAACAGAACGGCTTGCCGGCGAAAAGTATAGCGAACGGAGATTCTTTGCGTTTGCCAACACTGTTACCACTCTAAATTACAATAAAACCAACGATCCGCACGGTTGGGTGGGTATCATGTTCCAGTCGGAACCTGGAGGAGAAGCAAATGAGATCATACTGCATATCCGTTTGCTCGACAGTGATAACAGCCTTCAGCAGAATGTGCTGGGTATTGTAGGAGTGAATC
>DALYUO010000111.1:10005-13263 GCA_031981225.1 Pararcticibacter sp. | reverse complement strand
TGCAGCTTTTTTCTTGTCTCAGGATGTGCAGTCAATGATTGAGTCGCTGGTTGATAACCTCTCGGTTGGTTCTGTTGAGATCGACTTAATTAATCTGCGCGGCCCATCATTTAAACATGCGAACGACCGCCTGGTAAATCTATATCTTATTGCTAAAGGCTTTTCGAGTGCTGCAATATTCGACAAGAACGCCCTGGTATGCCAGTCGAAGGATGTTTTGTATAAAAAGGACATTATGATCCTTCGAACCAAATACCGGCAAAAATCAACACCAAACTTCGATTTGTTTAATAGGGCGGTTGAACAGTTTAAACGCTCGCAGAATATCGGCGATGAAAATCTTCTTGTTTTAATAGAGGTGTTAATGTCTAATATGCTCGACGATGACCAGGAAATTAACAACTCAGATCTTGAGGAATTTGCGAACCGGGCTGAAGAGTTATGCTCAACGGGCAACAACGTTATTGTTTCAAACTTCACCCGCAATCATAAACTGGCGCAATATCTTTCCAGGTGTAAACCTCATAGTGTCGGCATTTCTACTAATATCGCTAATCTCAGGCGTATATTCGATTCAACGAAGTACGGAGAAAACTATACCGATGAGTTGCTTGCTTATGTGAGTGACCTTTTCAGTCGAAACGTGAAATTATACGCTTATCCTTATCTCGACAAAAAGAACAATCAGATAATTACGACTCAGAATATGCCGGTATCTGAAGAGGCAAAGCCTTTGTTTGAGTTCCTGATAAAGAACAACTACATCACCGACATAGAAAGTTACGATGAAAAGGATGTGAAGACTGTATAATTAGAGGTTTTCTAATAATCAAAACACTTTACTAATCAATCTGTTGCATCTTTAAAACTTCTACCGATGACAACAAAGATGATTTTCGCTATAACAGCAGCGAGCATATATCTGTTGATATTTCTCTTCTTTATATTCCTTGACAAACCATCGATTGCGTCATGGATGTTTTTGTTCTCGCCAATAGTGATTATCTGGATGGCCTACATCATCATCAGGTACGGGAAATATACCGGTACTGAACTTGCTCCGGGCGAGGAGTGGGGCTATGAGGATAAGCGAAAAGAAGACTTTGGTATGTTCTGATACGCGCGATTATGCGTAGAAGGAGATTGTACTGAATGGCACTGTATGGTCAGGAGGCAGTGTAGAATTCTTCCTTTTCGGTAGTATGTACCCGTATTATCCCTGACAGAACTAAATTAACCAGAATTCGCTGTGCGCGCCGGCGCGAGAGGTTGAGCATTTTGCTGTATTCACTTGCCGTAATTCTTTCGTTGCTTTCAAGATATTCAAGCAGCGCCTTTTCTTTGCTTGAATATTCTATCAATATACCATCTTCTCTGGAGCTAGCTTTGAGAACATCCACCACAATTTTGCTTGCCAGGAGGCTTTTATCTTTTACCCTGATATAAACCCACCATTTATTATCCTCGCCGAGTGCATAATGAGGTTTGGTGTCACTTTCCTTTATTTCTGCTACAAGAACTATTTTATCTTCGATGTAGACTTCTTCGAAATACGGCTCAAGCGCTGGCCTGCAATAAAAATGGGCCGCTTTTGTAAGCATATATTTTTCTTCATCTTCTGATCTCACACCTTTAATATCACCGTTATCTGAAACACCCACCAGCAGTCTTCCGCCTTTGTTATTGGCAAATGCGACCATTGTTTTGGCTATCTTTGCGCACGATGTAATCGTTTTCTTGAAATCAAGAGATACTTCTTCCCCTTCAAAAATCAGCTGCCGTATATGGTAAGGCTTTAATCGATTCATGGACTGAATAATAATAAAATTTAACGGCTTTATGTTTTAATACTACACAGTTTACGTATATATACTGTGCTCTGTACGGTCGCACAAAGCTCTCCGGCCTTATTTTTAATTTCAATCGTATAACTCTTAATAAACTTTCCTTCGCTATCCAAACTAATACAGGCCTCGGCAATCTCCCCATCATCTAATCTGATACTGAAGTAGAGGGAAGACACTCCAGGTTTGACGTAGTCAATTTCTGCGGCCTTTTGCCAAACCTGTACCTTGTATCCCTTTTTTTGTAAAGCCTGATGAAACAATACCGCATAAAAAGGATCGGCGGCGGCATAGATAGTCCCTCCGAATATAGAACGGTTGTAATTGATGTTTAATACGCTCTTTGCAATTTTTACGTCAACGCCCATGAAATCTTTCTGAAAACGTTTAACCCAAATGCGCTGAAATAAAAGAGGTGGGTAAAAACGCATGGCCCACTTAAGCGTCCGTTCTGAAACAAGCATATTAACAGCTAAAGTAATTCATTCGTGTTAGGTCATTGTCTGAAAAATTGCAAAACATTAAACTCTTTACTATCAAAACTGTTAAACCATTTAATTATTAAGCAATTACAGATAACACTGATTGGGTACTCTGCAAATCAACTGTACCACATCAGGCCAATAATAACAATTTATTGAATAATTACAATTTATCAATTTAAATAAACTACCATGAAAACAAATGCCCTAAAAATTGCAATCGCGTTTACAGCAGCTTCGTGTAATTCAGGAAGCCGAAATGCCGATCAGGAAGGAGACACGATGATGACGGATTCTGCAGACCCGGAACTCGATGGTACCGATACAATGAACATGGATACTTCCGTTACTGAAACGGCTCCCGGAGGCGGTGTAGGTGAAGGGGGTATCGGATCAGGCACTGATACCGCCGGCACTCCGAATACGCCAAACCCTTAATACATGTATGGAATATTTGAGAATGATTCGAACACTCTTCTGCCCTGGTAGGAGACTGATTCGATATGAGAGCACGATGAGTGCAGGGTGAGTGCACGGTGAGTGCACCTTTCGCCGGAAAAAGGTGCACTCACCGTGCACTCACTGTGCTCTCACTGTGCACTCACCTCAAAGTTCGTACCTCTCTTTCCAGAGCCGGGGTTATACAAATCTACTACATTTCTGTGTTCTCTCGTTATTATTAACAGTGGGGTAAATAAGATTACCTCTGATTGTTTTCTTGCGATTGAAAAAAATCATTTACTTTGTATAAGTCTATAAATCAAAGTAAATGAAAAAGCTATTTTTATTAAAAACGGGCGCATTAATTCTTTTTGTTTGCTCCTTTTTGTTTTCGGGAGCTTCAGTAGCTCAGGAAGCCAAGCCAGTTGCCAGTCCAAGAGACAGTGTTAGCGGCAAAATAGGCAAAGCTAATGTAGAAATCAATTACTGAA
>DALYUO010000111.1:9081-9995 GCA_031981225.1 Pararcticibacter sp. | reverse complement strand
CGGAGCAAATGGCGCAAGTACTTTTAAAACGGATAAAGATATAACTGTTGAGGGGAAATCCCTTCCTGCCGGCACTTATGCGTTGTTTGTAATTCCTGCTGAAGAAGGACCATGGACAGTTATTTTCAGCAAAAATGCTAAACAATGGGGGGCATATAAATACAATGAATCGGAGGATGCGCTACGTGTAAGTGTAAGTCCCCGTAAAGTAAGTGATCTTCAGGAGCGTCTGAAGTATGTTATTACGAAAAAGGGATTCGAACTAAGATGGGAATACATTCAGCTTCCGGTATCTGTTAAATAACGAAAATATTACTCTTTTATCAGAAGCTTTAGAGAATAAAGCATTTTATTTGTGCCCGCAGTGTCGTTATGCTGCGGGTTTTTAATTTACATTAGTCTATGCACAGGAAGATAAGTATTCTGATATCTTTAATTTCCCTATCCACCGCCATTGAAGCGCAGCAGGTGCGGCCATCTGCATCTGCCGAAATACATCATGAGCTCTTACAGCTTAACAAGCTCGTAAAAGTACTGTACTTTGCTGCGCATCCCGATGACGAAAATACACGCTTACTGAGCTGGCTGGTGAATGATCAGAATATAAATACCGCTTACTTGTCGCTTACCAGGGGGGATGGCGGGCAAAATATCCTCGGACGGGAACAGGGTGCGGCATTGGGATTGATCCGTACGTACGAACTACTTGAAGCACGTAAGATTGATGGGGCCGGACAGTTTTTCACCAGAGCGGTGGATTTTGGCTTCTCAAAAAATACAACCGAGACATTCACACACTGGAACGAAAATATTCTTACAGGCGATGCTGTATGGACCATCCGGCGCTTTCGCCCCGACATTATTATTTGCAGGTTTCCCCCCGATGCCAGAGCCGGTCATGGACAACACGCTGC
>DALYUO010000111.1:3494-9071 GCA_031981225.1 Pararcticibacter sp. | reverse complement strand
GATTGCAGAGAGAGCATTTAAAGCGGCAGGGGATAAAGATCAATTCCGCGAACAACTGAAGTATCTTCAGGTATGGCAACCCAAAAGAATACTATTAAACAGTTACCGGTTCGGCAATAATAATACTACTTCAGAATCGCAGTTAAAAATCGCCACCGGCCAGTACAAGCCTCAGATGGGCATGGGCTACGGCGAGCTGGCAGGTATCAGCCGCAGCGTCCACAAAAGTCAGGGTGCAGGTACCCCATCTGTGGCAGGTATACAAACTGAATATTTCGCACTTGTAGATGGCCAGCCTCTATCGGCGTCTTTATTTGACGGCATAGATGTTAGCTGGAATCGTGTAGGGCGAAAGGATATTGGTGATCAGATAGGTAGCATTATCCAAAAGTTTGACTATAACCGTCCCGACTTAAGTCTGCCTCACTTACTAAAGTTACGCAAACAGATAGCGCAGGTGAAAGATAATTTCTGGCGTAAAGAAAAGCTGGCAGAGCTCGATAAGATTATTCTTGACTGCAGCGGTTTTATGGCTGAGCTGTTCTGCAGTAAGCCTGAGGCGGTAGCTGGTTCATCTTTGCCGTTTACCCTTAACGTTATCGCCCGGTCGACTACACCGGTGCGATTAAAGGAATTAAAATGGGCCGGGGCTTCTGCAAACCTGAATGTGAGACTCGCTAACGATTCTTTATTTTCATCAAGGCAGCAGATAGATATTCCGGCAGGCACACCGCGTACAGAGCCTTACTGGCTGACTAAGGCAGGTGTGGATGCAGATCACTATTACCTGCCCTCTGATACTCTTAACGGACTTCCAGAATCACCATCAAGAACCCGGGCGTTGCTAAGTTTCACAATTGGAGAGGAGAGTTTCAATATAAATGTTCCCCTGTCTTACAAAAGACTTGATCCGGTAAAGGGAGACGTTACTGAAGCATTGCGTATTGTTCCGGCTGTTATGGTTGGGTTTACTCACCCGCTTCTTATCTCCGGCGATGACGGTTCTCTGAATACTGAAGTGCGGCTGCATGCCTTAAAAGACATCAGGAGCGCATCCCTGTCAATAGAAGCAAGTAAGCCCTTACTTATGGTAAGTCATCTTAATTTAAAGGCAGGAAGCGATACCGTGCTGCCTGTTAAAATTTCAAAGAATTCTTTAATGCAAACCGGAAATAAAGAGTTTACATTAAAGGCCATTCTTCACGATGGGAATAACCGGTATGATAAAACGCAGCAGGTGATCGCCTATGATCACATTCCTACGCTTCAATACTTTACTCCGGCTGAAACCAGGGTTTTAAAGAAAAACTGGAAGAGTACAGTTTCTAAAATCGCATACATAGAAGGGGCGGGGGACTATACCGCTGATTTCCTTCGGTTGGCGGGACTAAGTGTCACTATACTAAAAAATGAAGATTTTACTTCCGCGGCAAACCTTACACAGTATGACGCCATTATCACCGGCGTAAGGGCCGTCAATACCGAAAAACGAATGAATTACTGGTTGCCGGTATTGCATCAATACGTCCAAAATGGAGGGACGCTGATAGTGCAATACAACACCGTGCAGGGACTTTCATCTGACAACATTGGCCCATATCCACTAAGTCTGGGTAACGCGAGGGTGACAGAAGAAAACGCTGAAGTGAAGTTTATAGACCCTTCGCACCGGCTGCTCAATTACCCCAACAAGATAACAAAAGATGACTTTAAAGGATGGGTGCAGGAGCGGGGGCTTTACTTTCCAGTAACGTGGGACAGTCACTACACACCTTTGTTTGAAATGAATGATACAGGCGAAGCGCCTTTGAAAGGGAGTACTTTATATACAAGTTATGGCAAGGGACACTATATTTATTCTTCGTTGTCATTTTTCAGGCAGTTACCTGCCGGAAACCCTGGCGCAGTACGTTTATTGATGAATATGTTATCAGTTGGTAAATAATGGCTCCAAATCAACCAAAATGGCGATTCTGGTATTTGGCGGTACTGCTGGTGCTGCTGCTGCAAATTCTCATATATTATTGGTTCACTAAATTTTGGGAATGAGCTTAATTGACTGGACGGTATTGTTTATAACTCTTACTGGCATTATCATCTATGGCGTTTATAAGGGTCGTAACCAGCACGGGGCACAATCGTACCTGCTGGCTGATAAAAAGATGCCGTGGCATCTCGTACTGCTGGGTATCATGGCGACGCAGGCCAGCGCTATCACATTCCTTTCAGCTCCCGGGCAGGCTTATACTGACGGGATGCGCTTTGTACAGTACTATTTTGGCTTGCCAATAGCCATGGTGGTTATCTGCGTTACCTTTATACCCATTTTCGGGAAGCTGAACGTTTATACAGCGTACGAGTACCTTGAACAACGTTTCGACAGAAAGACGCGCCTTGCTACTGCTGTACTATTTCTTCTTTCAAGGGGATTGTCTACGGGTATCAGCATCTATGCCCCTTCAATTATACTCTCGTCCGTTCTCGGATGGAATATCTATATCACCACAGTCCTTCTGGGCGGCTTACTCATCATCTACACCTGCAGCGGCGGGGCCGGCGCAGTAGCTCACACCCAGAAACTTCAGTTTATAATCATTCTGTCGGGCATGGCCCTGGCGGGGTGGCTTGTCGTAAAGAGCTTGCCGGCTGGGGTGGATATGGGAGATGCCCTCTATGTCGCAGGAAAAGCAGGTAAGTTAAATGTGATTACTACAGGATTCGACTGGAAAGATAAATACAATATCTGGAGTGGTATCATTGGCGGTTTTTTCCTCGCCCTTTCGTACTTCGGGACCGACCAGAGCCAGGTTGGGAGGTATATTACCGCAAAAGACGCCAAAGTAGCACGGATGGGGCTTTTGATGAACGGACTGGTAAAGATTCCGATGCAGTTTTCCATATTGCTCATTGGAGCGCTGCTTTTTGCCTTCTACAGCTTTAAACCGGCGCCGCTTTATTTTAATGAAGGATCATATAGTCTCCTAAAGGAACAACACCCTCAACAGGTACTCAAAATTGAAAACGATTATCAGGTGCTGCAACAAAGGTACACCAGACAAGTAAGGGAGGTAGCGGCTGAACGGAATAGTAATAAAGAGCCTTCCCCGATACTCGCTAAAGAGTTTCAGCAAACAAAGCAACAGATTGAGCAGTTAAGAGGCTCGGTGAATGAGTTGATCGCGCTAAATAAACTAAGCACCGACTCGAGCGATACAAATTATATATTCCTTTATTTTGTCAAACATACTCTTCCTAAGGGGGTGGTGGGCTTACTCTTTGCCATTATCTTCCTAGCCTCGTGGGGCTCTGTCTCAGCGGCCTTGAATTCTCTCGCGGCTTCATCTCTTATGGATGTACATCTGCTTAAGGGCAGCAATATGGTCAGCGAAAAGAAACAACTACTTTACGGCAGGTTACATACTTTTTTCTGGGGGGTATTCAGTATAGGTGTCGCTATGTTCGCCACGCAGCTGGGCTCCTTAATAGAAGCTGTGAATATCCTCGGATCGCTGTTTTACGGTACTATCCTCGGAATATTTCTGGTTGCCTTTTACATGAAACCGGTTGGAGGAAATAACGTTTTTATCGGAGCAATAGTAGCCGAAATATGCGTGCTGCTAATTTATAAGGCCGATATTGTCTCGTTTTTATGGCTGAATGCAGTGGGGGCCTTACTTGTGCCTTTTGTAAGTGGATGCCTGTTTTTAATCCAGAAAAGAACATCTTTGCATAATGATCAATAAAGAGGATATAGCAGCGGACTATCAGATTATTCAGGACGAAATCTGTCGTGGGCTAGAGCAGCTTGATGGCCTTGGCATCTTTGAAGAAGAAGTCTGGGAACGGGAAGGCGGCGGTGGGGGCCGTACACGCATTATACAGAATGGAAATGTACTCGAAAAAGGAGGCGTCAATTTCTCTGCAGTATATGGTCAACTTCCCGAAGCTGTGAAAAAGTCGCTTAAAGTTGACTCTGATGATTTTTTTGCTACCGGTGTTTCTATTGTAATTCATCCAAACCATCCTTTGGTGCCGATTATCCACATGAACATCCGCTATTTCGAAATGAATGAAGATGTAAGATGGTTCGGCGGCGGCATCGATCTTACTCCTCATTATGTGTTTGATGCACGCTTTTTTCACAGCCACCTCAAAGCGGTATGCGAACAATACAGTCCTTCTTTTTATCCCGACTTCAAAACATGGGCTGACAACTATTTCTTTATTAAGCACCGCAACGAAACACGCGGAGTCGGAGGGATTTTTTACGATCGGTTAAGTCCCGCGACCTCAGGAGTAGAATGGCATCAAATTTTTGAATTTTCCAAGGCCGTGGGCCGCTCATTTGTTCCCATATACTCCGAACTTGTTAACCGGCACCGCAATAGCGGTTTTACGGAAAATGAAAAGCAATGGCAGTATCAGCGCCGCAGTCGCTATGCTGAATTTAATCTGGTATATGATGCCGGTACCAGGTTTGGTCTTGAAACCAATGGCAGGATAGAATCCATATTAATGAGCCTTCCTCCGCAGGCAAACTGGGTATACAACTACAAGCCGCTACCAGGCAGCGAGGAAGAGAAAACACTTGCCTTTCTTAAAAAAGGGATTGACTGGACTTAGTATCAAGTAGCTAGTATCAAGTATCAAGATGACGGGTGCAGGAAATGTCTTGATACCCGATACTAATATTCAGATACGTGCAATTTGATCTTATGTCTTGATACTAGCTACTTGATACCTGATACTGTTATTCAGCCCTCATATAACTTACAATTCCTGCGTTATGTCGGTATAATTTCTTATCTTCGCGGAGCTTCTTTCAAGGGAGCTTCATAGTTAAAAATGCAACTATCAAACGATGGCTGAAGAAACAGAAAACGCAAATTTAGAACCTACTAACAATCGCATTATACCTATAAATATCGAAGAAGAAATGAAATCAGCCTACATCGATTATTCGATGTCGGTAATTGTTTCACGTGCTCTTCCTGATGTTCGCGATGGGTTAAAGCCGGTACACAGACGTGTACTGTATGGAATGCTCGACCTGGGCGTTACCAGTGGCAAGCCTTATAAAAAATCAGCCCGTATTGTGGGTGATGTACTGGGTAAGTATCACCCGCACGGTGACTCATCTGTGTACGGAACTATGGTTCGTATGGCTCAGGACTGGAGCTTAAGGTATCCTCTGGTCGACGGACAAGGTAACTTTGGCTCTATCGACGGCGATGAGCCGGCGGCAATGCGGTACACTGAGGCACGTCTTAAAAAGATTGCCGAAGAAATGCTTGCTGACATTAATAAAGATACGATTGATTATCAGCTGAACTTTGACGACTCTCTTGAAGAGCCTACAGTTCTGCCTACCAAGATCCCGAATCTTCTTGTAAACGGAGCTTCAGGTATTGCCGTGGGTATGGCAACGAATATGGCGCCCCATAATCTGAATGAGGTTATTAGTGCGACTGTAGCCTATATCGACAACAGGGATATAGAAATTTCGGAACTGATGCAGCATGTTAAAGCTCCCGATTTCCCTACCGGCGGTATTATTTACGGGCATGCAGGGGTGAA
>DALYUO010000111.1:2932-3484 GCA_031981225.1 Pararcticibacter sp. | reverse complement strand
AAACAGGACGGGGAAGGGTGATGATGAGGGCTAAAGCCGAAATCGAAACCTATGGACACGACCGTGAGCGGATTGTTGTAACTGAGATACCTTACCAGGTTAACAAGTCGCAAATGATCGAAAGTACTGCGAACCTCGTTAATGAAAAGAAGATTGAAGGCATATCTGAGATACGCGATGAGTCTGACAGAGATGGAATGCGCATCGTATACGAAATAAAAAAAGATGCAAATTCTTCTATCGTTCTTAATAACCTTTATAAATACACGGCACTCCAAAGTTCTTTCAGCGTAAATAACATTGCTCTTGTTCATGGCAGGCCGATGTTGCTTAATCTGAAGGACCTGATCAAACACTTTGTTGATCACAGGCACGAAGTGGTGATTCGCCGTACGCGTTTCGAGCTTTCTGAAGCTGAAAAGCGTGCTCACATCCTCGAAGGTTTGCTGATTGCACTCGACCATCTCGATGAAGTGATCCGGTTGATCCGTAATTCGGCTACTCCGGAAGATGCCCGTACCGGATTGATTACAACATTCGGACTTTCTGATC
>DALYUO010000111.1:0-2922 GCA_031981225.1 Pararcticibacter sp. | reverse complement strand
GCTTCGCCGTCTTACCGGACTTGAACGTGATAAGATCAAGGAAGAGTATGCCGAACTTATGAAGACTATCGAATATTTGAAGTCTGTTCTGGCCGACGAAGGCTTAAGAATGCAGATCATAAAAGATGAACTTGCTGAGATCTTAGAAAAATACGGTGACGAACGAAAAACGACTATCGTTCATTCTGCAGAAGATATGCGTATGGAAGACTTCATCGAAGACGAAGAAGTTGTAATTACCATTTCTTACGAAGGTTACATCAAACGTACTCCGCTTACAGAGTACCGCACTCAGGGCAGGGGAGGAAAGGGTTCTCTTGGATCGAACTCACGTGATCAGGACTTTATAGAGCATATCATTATTGCTTCGAATCATAATTATATGCTATTCTTTACCGAAGCCGGACGATGTTTCTGGCTCCGTGTATTCGAGATTCCGGAAGGATCAAGAACAAGTAAAGGAAGGGCAATTCAGAATATTATCAACATCCCTAAAGAGGAGAAGATCAAGGCCTATATTAAGGTTAAAAACCTTAAAGATCAGGAATACCTTGAAAATAACTTTATTATTATGTGTACCCGCAAGGGAACCATAAAGAAGACTTCTCTGGAAGCTTACTCACGTCCGAGGGCTAATGGTATCAATGCTATCAATATTAACGACGGAGACCAGCTGCTTGAAGCCAACTTAACGGATGGAAGCAGCGAAATCATCATGGCTCTTCGCTCAGGCAGGGCTATACGCTTTAACGAGTCGACAGTAAGACCTATGGGACGTACTGCAACGGGAGTCCGTGGAGTAACACTCGCACATGACAAGGATGATGTGATCGGAATGATCAGCATCAACAATCCTGAAGCTACTATCCTCGTGGTATCCGAAAAGGGATATGGCAAGCGTACCGACCTTGAAGATTACCGCGTAACTAACCGTGGTGGTAAAGGTGTAAAAACGCTGAACGTTACCGAAAAAACAGGTGAACTGGTTGCTATAAAAGATGTCACCGATAAGGACGACCTGATGATCATTAATAAATCGGGGATCGTTATCAGAATAGCGATCAGCGAGCTTCGCGTAATGGGACGAGCAACTCAGGGTGTGAGACTTATATCATTGAAAGGAGAGGATGCTATAGCTTCAATTGCTAAGGTTGAGCACGAAGAAGAAGCTGAAACTGTTGAGCCTTTGAATGAGCCGGTAGATCTGGGAGGCGAAGAAGATGAGGATTTAACACCTGATGAGGAAATTGACGAAACTAACGGCGACGAGGATACGAATAAGGACGAGGATACGTTAGAAGAATAGCAATTTTTATGAGAACGCGATTTTTATTTACAATCCTGTTATGTTGTGCAGGAGAATTTCTTTCTGCACAAACATTAACAAAAGAGGCGATGAATAATTTTGCGCTTTACACAAATAAGGGTGAGTTTTCCAGCCTTGAAAAAGCAAGGAAATCAATCGACGATGCGTACAAAACACGCAAGGATTCTTTCAGTTACAAGAATAACCTGATAAGAAGCCTTGTGTATTCGTCGCTTGCCTTTGCAGATTCTACGCGGCGGCTTTCTTATAAAAAAGATCCCATAAACGAAACGTTGTTTTCGTTAAACAGGTTGAGGAGCCCTAAGCTAAATGATGAACACAAGCCTGAAATAGATTATGTAAAGACGCAGCTCGCCAAAGCCTGGTTGATAAAAGCGAATAAGGCTATTACGGTTTATAATTATCCCGAAGCATATAAGGCTTATTTATCTGTAGATTCTTTAAACTCTGAGTTCTTTTTTGTCAAACATAATCTGGCACTCTTAAGTGAGAAGATGGGGCACACAAGCCGGGCCATTAATTATTATGAGCAGCTTGTAGAAGACAAGAGACGCTCATTACCTGATTATTACCTCGCTCTTTCTAATCTTTACGAGTCGCGTAACAGTAATAAGTCGCTGGAAGTTTTGCAGGAAGGAAGACGTGTTTTTCCTGGAAATAAAGACCTTTTGTTTAAGGAGATAAACATCTACGCAGATAATGGAGCTTATAACATGGTCGAAAATATTGTGTTAGATGCGCTTAAGTTAGACCCTGATAACTCCGAACTTAATTATTTAGCAGGATTCTCCTACGACATGGCCGGTAAAAAATCGAAAGCCGAAGAATATTATAAGAAAGTAATTTCCCTTGAGTATAACAACTATGAAGGCAACTATTCCCTTGGCCTGTTGTATCTCAACTGGTACCTTAATTCGGCAAATAATAAAGAAGTAAATCTTAATCTCGCAAAAAAATATCTTACTTTGGCTGGCGAAATAAACCCTAATTCCGTAAACGTGTTAAAATCACTGGCTATTTTATACAACAGTACGGGGGACATGATTGAGCTGGAAAAGGTTAATAATAAACTGAAACAATTTATTCTAATAAACTAAATATATGAATACGAAGTCGCTTATAGTTACACTGGCAGTAATAGGAATGTCTGTTTCTGCTTTCGCACAGAAATCAGCAGTAAGTTCTGCTAAATCTGATTATGAGAGTTATACAACTTTAAGAGGAGCATCTCCTCAACTGGCCCAACCGAAATTAAAGTCGGCTAAAGAGGCTATTGATAAAGCAGTTTTACACGAGAAGACCAAGAATGATCCTGGTGCCTGGACTTACAGAGCATTGATTTATGCTGATATGGCGGCTAATGACAGTACTTCTGCGGCCGATCAGCTTACCGCTGAAGCCCTCACTGCCTTAAACAAAGCAAAAGAGCTGGATAACGCAGGTGCTCAAAAAGAGAATATTCAGAAAGCTGTTACTCTTTTATCGCAAGGTCAGCTAATTAAAGGAAAGAACTTTTACGATAAACAGAAGTATGCAGAGGCATATAAGGAATTTAACAAGGGGTTAGAATATGCACCTGGCGACACTACATTAAA
>DALYUO010000110.1:14984-15741 GCA_031981225.1 Pararcticibacter sp. | reverse complement strand
ACACGAACTTTTAACGCACTCATCACGTAATATGGACGCTAACGTAGTGACGGGGTTTAAAAAGAGTTACATGCGGGGTACAGGGGGGGCTGAAACCGGAGATAGGTCGGGTATAGTATTATTTATAAAGCGATCGAACAGGATTTTTGATATCGTCCATACGGTTTGGCGTATGGACGATATCAAAAATTAGTTTAAGGTAACACCGAGCGTCATCCCGGCGGTATTAAAGCCTTCTGTCTCCACATCCACCTGCTTGCCTGCAAAAGAGTCGGCAGGAACTTCAATTGTAACGGTTTTCGATTCACCGGGCAACAAAGAGAAAAAGTTGTCGCTATAAAAAGCTGGCTTTATGATAGCGCCTTTTGCATCCTTAAGTTTTAAATGGGTAAAGAATGCAAGCGCATTACCCGAATTGGACACGGTAACATCAATCAGCGATTTACCGGCAGCCTTTCTAACACCCGCCTTTATTTTCAGCTCGGTCGCTGGCAACTTATTAATATCCGAAAAGCCGGAAACCGCGGGACCGGTTATTGTCCAGGCGCCTTTGTACTGATCTTTCGAGCGCCAGTAAAATGCATCACTTACAAGCTTCCCGGCGGCATCTTTCAACTGCAGCTTAATGAAGTGTACCTGCGATATATCATCCGGAAAACCAATCTTCAGAGCATCGTTTACAACACCGTCTGAGGGGATGTCAATCACCTTCGACTGGTTAAAGACAGCTTTTGACTGTAAATGATATACAGTAGCC
>DALYUO010000110.1:13449-14974 GCA_031981225.1 Pararcticibacter sp. | reverse complement strand
CACACTATACTTATTGAAAGCGAGGCGATAATCATTGTAAACAGACACCGTATTCTTAAGATAATCGAACTGTGGGTGCAGAGGGGCTAGTCCATTCTGAGAGTAATACAGGGCTGCGGTTGGTTCCAGCGACCAGTCGTACAGGCGGCTGCCTGTCTGGGGCAACGGACTGTTATGATACCAAAACAAGAACCCCGAGGCAAAACGGTCGCCGTAGTTAAACTTGTTATAATTCCATACCTCCCAGATAGCCCTGAAGTTCAAGGCGCCTACCAGCTGCGCCTTACGTGCATATTCTGCAATAGAGGAAGATTTTCCAAACTCGTCTACTGCCTGACGGTATTTAGTGGTTATCTGGTGAAAGCCTCCCCCGTCCAGGTAGTTCCATACGGTATCATTGGCGGGCCATAAGTCTTTTGCAGGCATCATTTCCTGAAGGGATTCGAGGGTTGGCAAACAAGGCGTTCCGTATTCAGGATTAAACCCGTCAACACGGCTGCCTCTTGGCGAGGCCGTATTTTCGAAATACTGCATGGGGTTCTCGTACTTATAGGGACTACCATCATGGATCCCGCAGCATTCACTTTGTACCTGGTAACCAAGCGTACTGTCCAGGCGATGGATCAGTTCTCCGGCTCCCTTCAGCTCTGTCGATTCGTTCGCTGAAACGTAGTATGCTGAAGATGCGTGCGGGCGGATCCTCTTGATGGTATTCTCCAGATTTTTGAAATACAGGGCTGTGTCGACCGGGAACCGCGTGTCCCCTGTGATCCAGAACTCCGACCATACCATCAGTCCCAGTTCATCGCATAGCTGATAAAAATAGTCGGATTCGGCAATGCCGCCTCCCCATAAGCGGATGAGGTTAATGCCGGCCTGGCGGGTATACCTCAGTTCCGTATAGGTACGTTTTTCTGTGTTACGCAACATCGCCTCAGGAACCCAGTTGGTACCTCTTATGAATACCGGATGCCCGTTGACATAGAACCTCCGGGACTTGTCGGGGGTATTCTGATCTGAACTTATCTCACGGATACCAAAACGGGTTTTCGATGTGTGGCTCACCCCTTTGGCAGCGTTTACAAATTTCAGGTTAAGCGTATAGAGGTTAGGCTTCCCCTTGTTGACGGGCCACCAGAGCTTTGGATTCTTTATTATTAGTTGCTTGTATTGTTCCGGACGGAATGTCACCATTTTTCTTTCGTGAGGAGCAAGACTAACGGCCTGCTGAAAGCTGATACCGTTTTCACTGATAACACCCGAAACCGTTCCTTTCTGTGCTTTTGAAGAAGCGTTTACAACTTCAACCGACACTATTTCGCGTGAAGAAGTGGTATCAGGAAGTGGTAGTTTCGACTGAACAAAAGCGTTCTCCAGCAGCACATCGCCTGTGGCATAGAGCTCTACATCTTTCCAGATTCCGGTGTTGCGATCCCGGATACCATCAGGCGATGTAAAGTCCCAGCCTACACTCATCAGCATCGTGACATTCTTGCCAATCTCCCCATCTCCCCCATTTTTGTTC
>DALYUO010000110.1:0-13253 GCA_031981225.1 Pararcticibacter sp. | reverse complement strand
GGACAGAGAATTCGGTTCTGAACCAGTAGTTATAAAAATCTTTTCCTGCATCTGCTATATCCGGAATCAGTTTCCTTTCCTTACGGTTATTGTCGCCGTAATAAGGTTCGGGATAAACTTTATTACTCACCAGCGTATTCAAAACAGTTCCGGGTACAATGGCGGGATACCAATCATTGCTTCTGTATCCGGCTTTTGACAATACGGCGCCGCCGCCCTTTATATCGCCTGCTTTTTTAATTTTCCATTCGAACTTGCCGTCAAAGCCTTTTTGAGATCTCAGGAAGACGGAATTTCCGGAGGAAGCGTTGCTCAGGGAGGCATTTGTCTGCGCATTAAGACTTACCCGAACCAAAAGAAATAAAAACAGTAGTATTGAATGGTATCTCTTCACTTTATAAAAATTTATATATTATCTGATTAGTTTCCTTTAATTCAAATTTTGTCCCAATAGGCAAAGTAAAAGAATGTGGTCTTCATAATTTAATCAACATTTTGCCGATTTATCTCAGATTTAAACAATGCTAGGCTATTTATTAGCCCCTAAGTTAGAACTCGTCAGCAGTTTTTTTAAATAGCCTGGATAGCTTTCTGTGGGTCCGTCGCCATGAGTGATGCTATCGCCAAAGCAAACGATATTCGTTTTAGGGAGGGCGTTGTATACAATATAATCATATACCGACAGGCCTATAAAGCGATATCCGTTAGCAGTGGGATGAAGCCCGTCGGTCTTGTTGCTATTCGCTTCATTTTTTATAAGCGAGTCTTTGTCTGTGCCTATCTTTCCAACAGCTTCAAACCGCATACCCAGATCGAGAAGGTGTGTTTTATGCTTTTTTGCCGCCCGTTTTATCACTTCGATAACCTGTGCCCTCCGTTTTACAGGTCCTTCCGCCTCGTAAAAAGCCGCGGGATGCCGCGTCATCAAATAAGGTTCATAGAACGGAAGAATAGTCATCAATAAAATTTTGCTTCCATTATCCTTAATGCCGGTAATAATCTGAGAGAGATTCTTTTCATATTGGTCAAGCGGAACGTACTTCCTGCTGTTCATATCATTTGTTCCAATCATCAGAACGGTGAGCTTCGGCTTATGAGCGTAGCAATCCTTCTCTATCCGGTTTAACAGATCGACGGTATTGTTACCACCGACGCCCGAATTGATAACGACCGGCTCATTCGTTTCCGGTTGCGAAACAAACCCGGTTGATATTTCCTCAATGGTTGACGCCCCGGCTTTGAGGACCGCGATACCCGCTGCCGATGTCAATATGCTTTTTAATACTTGTCTTCTTTGCATCTGTAATTTCAATCAATGTTCAGGAACAATCAGGATAGCGTCGGCTATTGTATTTCCATTCGCTTTTTTATGATTGCTTATTTCTATATAAGCCTTCTTTCCTTCTTTGAGATTAAACACACCTAATGAAGTCCACTCCCCGGAGGTTTGTCCGCTTACATTTACCTTGCGGGGGTCCAGTTCAACGGACTTACTATTTGTTCCGTCATAGATCGTGTAGTTAATCAGACTGGCGAGCCCCTTGACCTTTGTAATATAGGTGTATACGTGATATTTACCCGGCGACTTTATTAACGGGAAGAATTTGACAGCTGCACCAGAACCGGTGCTGTCTACGAGCATAGAAGGGCCGTAGCCTCCGCCTGCCTTTTGCCAGTTACCGGTTATTTCAACATGTTCCTTATCATCATTATCGACCAGGATGTCGGCCGGACTGTTGTCCGCGAGAGGCTTCGTTTTCAGTAAGGCCTGCAACTGGCTTACATCGATCTTCTGTACGGGCTTGCGGGTATCAATCGCCATGGAGGCCGCCGTTGCTGCTGACTGGCCTAAGACCATAAAAACAGGTTCCATCCTTATTGATCCGTAGGCGATATGGCTTGCTGAAAGGCAAACCGGAACCAGGAGGTTCGCACATTCTCCGGCTTTTGGTACAATTGACCGGTAGGATACCGGATATGGTGCAGGTACTTTGTGCTGTACGTCGCCTTCATTTTTAACCATTCCGTTTACAACTAAGCGCTGTGCATTATGCGAATCCATTGTATAAGCGGCAGCACCTACGGCGTCCGGCGTTTCCACTTTCCCCAGACAGTTCGCCTCCGTCATTACATAATCGCTCACCATCCTTCGGGCTTCGCGAACGTACAGCTGAGGTGTCCAGTGGCCGTTATCTGTATATTCATCCTTTGGGTATCCCCATTTCAGCATATCTTTCCGCAAATGCTCAGGAACACGCAGATCGTTTCCGAGAAAGTATAATAAGCCCTTATTATAGGTTTCGTGTGCTTTAAATATAATATCCCGCCTTGCGTAATCTGCATCGGGATAATCATAGTTCATGCCGATCATGTCCGTCGAAAAGGGACCCTGATTGTTAATATCGACCTTGCGGTTGGGCATGTGATCGAACTTTAGTACGCTGCCGGCAACTTGCCTGGGTTTAGCATATTCTATATATCTAAGCAGGAGCTCGTATTTGGAGGAATCATAATTAGCGGGCCTTGTTACAGGAACCCGGTTTGTCGGATCGCTTGTAAGGCAGATCCTGAAGTTATACGCCTGGATCTTTTTGTCACCCGAACCTTCAGGAGCTAAAGGTTCAGCGCTTACTCCCCACAGCAAACCGCTTTCGGGCATTCCGGGAACCTTGTAAGGATCTATCCCATCAGGAAACTGATGTTTATTCTTCATCTGAACGCCGTTGATGCTTTCGTTATATTGCGAATTCGCTTCTCTTCCATAGGTATAGGAAACCCCGGCCCGCGCCATCAGGTCGCCCTCATAAGAGCAATCGATGAACATCTTCGCCCGGACCGTCAGAACTTGAGTGGCGGCGCCGGAAGCGTCTTCCAGAAGGATCTCATCAATCTTTTGCCCGGTCTTTTTGGCTTTAATCACCCGTTTCTGGTAAAGTACCTGCAAGTCTGCGCTGTTTACATACTCCCTGAAAACTGCTTCTGCAACTTTCGGCTCAAATACCCACTGCTCAAACTTTCCGTAATGCTTACCCACCTGCCGGTAAAAATCGCGGGCAATACCCGTAACGATCGACTTATTTCCGATATCGGTAAAACCGAGTCCCCCGGAAGACAGGCCGCCCAAGCGTTTGCCCGGTTCTATAAGCAAAACAGTTTTATTCATCTTTTTGGCGGTGTATGCGGCGACTACGCCGGCAGAAGTTCCGCCGTAGACGCAGATATCCACCTCTTTTGCTCTCGATTGAGCACCAACGCTGTGCACAAGCGCCAGGAGTAGAAGAAAGAAAGTATATTTCATAATGGAGAAAGAATATTATAGCTTAATAAAGGCATGATATAAAAAAATATACCCTTGCAAACTTATAAAAAATCGCATTTCTTGAACTAATATGTTACCGATGGTTCAGATGCCCCGCTATCCACTTAATAAGCTATGGTATCCCTTTTGGCGTAAAAAGTATCTATCCCGTTTTTGGGCAGATATGCCGTCCTCAGAATGAACTTCCCGCCAGGAATTGCATTGGTTAATACAGTAGTATCCCTCAGTCTCTTTGTAAAAACTGTCATGGAGTCACCCGTATTTTTCTTATATGCTACTTCTGTCCCCACCATGACAGAGGTAGTGTCGGATTCTGTATACCATACAATCGCCGGGCTTCCCAGTACCGATATCCTGCTTTTTACCACCCGATTCGTGAGGCCTTTGACGTAATTCGGGCCGAGTATTTGTCCGGTTATTTCAGAAACTACCGACCGGTTTCCTGTCCCGTCAAAAGTGACCAGTTCAAAGGTGTACACGCCTTCGGGAATAAAAGGCAGATCAATTATTTTCCGTTTCGCTATTTCATCTTTGGATACCTGAACATCCAAAGAATCACGGCGGCTATTCCAATACAGGCGGACTTTAACAACCCTGGGATCGGTACTCATTAAAAGGTCTATCTGAGCCCTGTTATAACCCCGCATAACAATAACCGAATCCGGGCGGCCGGGGTAAATTGCCTCGGCTTTGTCCAGATAATCGCCGTATTCCCCATCATTGGGAAGACAGGCCGAAAATGCTAATAACAAAGCAAGAACCCCAAATAGCGTTGCGCTTATATTTCTTTTCATTTTATATCAATTAACTGACTTCAATCTTATTCTTCTATCTTATTCTTCTATGGCTCCAAAGAACGTAAACTCCGACATCACAACGTAGGTTACATTACCCCAGTTAGCAAGGGTTCTCCATCGCCAATACCTGTATGGCGCTACATTTCCTTCCACTTCAAATTCCTCCCCACGTCTTGCCAGAGCGATATCGTCATTATTTACCTGGCCCACCGGTAACCCCGATGGTTTAGTCGCGCGGAACGTTCCCACCAGCGTCCAGCTTGCATCGAAAGTACCATCAGGATTAGGGTTGTTACTTCCCCAAAGCTCCCACACAGACGGTTGTCCCCCGGCATATACATTCCTTTCGTTTGGTGGGATGTCGGGATATAAAATAAAGCGGCTTATCCTGGCCTTTACTCCCATATCGAAGGTAAAGTGCTGGGGAATTACAGTAGATGGCTTTGTTTGAAATATCTCTGAATTCTGATTATGCAGCCCATTCCATAGTACAGGTAAATCACGGGAACGTCCCTGACCAGTATGGCGCTCCCAGGTATCCCCCGGCAGCTTGATGTGTTTAAACAGCATCTTATCAAATTCGAGTTCATAATAAGGAGTGAAGGAGCGTATAATGGTATCGGATTTGTTATTCCATCTGTCCTGCACAAATATCCCAAATGTATGTTCTACCGAATCAAGGCCGCGAACTCTTAACCGGCCTTGCTTCGCCCGGGTATATTCTGCATCAATCTCCTTCCATTTATCATTTTCATCCTTTATCAATACCTTAATCACCACGTTGCCTTCGGTGCTGTTTACGTAATCCACATTGATCCCCCCAAACGTAGTATAGACGTTCGTGTCGTTATCAATACTTTCGGCCACCAGCAAATGAGAAGGCTTGCCTACTGTAACGGGAACGGTAACAGGCGCGGATTCCACTTCACCCACTGCAACAGCAGTAAGCTGGATGCCATACTCACCGGCCTGTCCGAAGCCTTCCACCGTAAGCGTATTCTTATAAACAGTTGATTTAGATTCTCTCACAGTCCCGTTGTTTAAAGTATAAGTGGCTTTTACATAACGAAGATCACTTCCCTCCGGAACGTCATAAGTTATTATTGCCCCACCGGGAATTGGTTTTGAACTGAAATTTTGAACGACACCAGGAATATCTCCCTTTCTGATCGGTTCGGGCTCTAAAGCGTCTTTACAGGCGAATAAAGCGAATAACAAAACGATCAGTGATATCTGTATTTTTGATATTACTTTCATGATTTTCGGGTTTATAGATTCTGTTACCAGCCTGGATTTTGAGTTAACTTAGAATTACGCCGGAGCTCTGTTAAGCTCAAAGGCCACAGATAGTCCTTCTGCGCGAATGTCCGGCTGTACAAGTTTACAGGGCGGTAAAATAACTGTGGTTCTCTTTCCTTGACACTCCATCCCAGAATATTTGTATTTAGCTCCAGCGATGCAGTTTTCCATCTTCGCAAATCCCAGAATCGCTTACCTTCAAACATCAATTCAATCGACCGTTCTCTCTGAATGATCTCCCTCAATCCCTCTTTTGAATCAGGCTTTCCAGGATTTCTGGAATAGCTCGCCCATGCATTCACTACTCCGGCAAGTCCACTGCGAGCCCGCACTTTATCAATAGCATTGTATACTTCTTCGGAAGGACCATACGCCTCGTTTTGTGCCTCGGCAAACAAGAGGTACAAATCGGCAAGCCGCATGATCGGATAAGGGTACTCGTAAACCGTATAAGCGTCGGAGGCGGCTGCCACGTTTCGGTAACTAACCAGTTTTTTGGGTGTGTACCCCGTGATCGAATAAAAACTGGTGCTTACCGGCGCTGCATTCCCCCCCGGCCTGTAAACAGTACTGAAGGCGCCCGCATCGCTTGTGTGACTGCTCATAAAATATCTTCCGCCATCAAATGACAGTGAGGCGTAGAAACGATCTTCGCGGTCGAAATGCATTCCTACAGTTATGTGACCAGGAATCAGGTTGTACATATACGACGATGTTCCGGTCGGAACAGTGCGTAAATTAAACCGGGCGCCATAATCATAAGTCAGGTCCTCCTCCATAGGAACACCATTTTTACTGTAGTAAAGCAAAGCTGCGTTTATTGTGGGGGAAATATACCCGCCAAGGGTTTTGTTATCTACTAATGCAGGGTCGTAGCTTCTCACGGTAGCCACAGCCTGAAAACCCTGTGTTGCCCTTGAAACATTGTTTATCCAGATCTGCTCAGGGTTATTGTCCCTTTCGGCAAGGGCTTCTCTGAAACTCATCTGATTGATGGTACTCGTTTGCGGCGGCGTTGAGAGATTCAGTGTCGGCTTCCATTTAAATAAGGCCCGCCCGTGAGCTTCTGCAAATTCGACGGCAAGCTTGCCGGCTTCGGCTGCTTTCACCCATTTTTCTGCACTGTATACAGGATTGAAAAACGGAACATTTTGTGAATTGACAAAAGAGGGATAATCTGTATTACCGTTAAAGAGCGGGCTTGCGGCGGTAACAAGCATCTCTGTTTTGATAGCATAGGCTACCAACTTGCTGACCCTGCCATTTTCCTGAGCTGCAGCTGTTATATCTTCTGGCAAATCTGTTATAGCGCTATCAACCAGACTGATGATATAATTCATGCCCTCATCTACAGGGACGCGCTCGTACTGGGTTTCTTCCGGATCAGAGAATATGGGTATGTCCTTGTCCATACATTTTTAGCAGGAAATAGTGATAATATGCCTTTAAAAACCGTGCTTCAGCCCGCCATCTGTTTTTTTCCATTTCGTCCATATCGGGCACCTTATATACATTGGCAAGAAAAACATTACAATCCCTGATGCCTCTCCAAAGGTTTTTCGCCTGATTGCTTCCTTCCCAATAGTTATTCAGAGGTCCATTTACGTTCTGGTTGCCCCGTGCAATGTACCAGTTGCTGTAGCTTCCTTCCGGAAAGATTGCGGTAGAGTTCAACCACAGTTCATCGCCTCCGAACAAGGCCGGATTAGACTGGATATCAAAGCCGCCGGGGATATAGTTATAACAGGTAAACAAATACCGTTCTGCAATCGTCCTCGACGTAAACGCGTTGTCGAGTTCAGGGACGTTATCGGGGACGATGTCCATGTATTTATTGCATGAATAAAAGCAACATGATAAAAGTATTACTACAATGCTTACTATCCTTTTCATTGTATTCACATTAAAGAGTTAGAAAAACGCCCATATTAAAAACTTTCTGAAGCGGGTAAGACAACCCGTTTCCTCCCATTTCGGGATCCCACAAATCGAACGAGCTTATCTTAAATAAGTTAGTAGCGCTAACGTAAAGCCTTAATCGTTCGATATGGAGGCGTCTTGTAAGCTGCTGATTGAGGGTATAACCAAGCTCAACCTGCTTCAGGCGAAGGAATGATCCGTTTCGCATCCAGTAAGTACTGGTTTGGGTATTGTTAGCTAAGGAAGAAGGACTAAGGCGTGGCCAAAAGGCATACGCGTCCTGATCTTCCTCACTCCAGTAACTGTCGGCGATTTGCTTAAGCACTGCTTTAGGGCCAGTGGTAGAACCAAATGGAGCAATTCCCTGGGTCTGGTCTCCTGGCTGAGAAGAAATTGGCGAAATGAATAATGACGTACCTCCTACTCCTGAAAAGAAGAAGGAGAAGTCAATATTTTTAAACCCAGTGGAAAGACCGAAGCCATAGTTTATGAGTGGAGTTGTAGGATAGCCTATAGGAACCTGGTCATCCGAATTTACTATCCCGTCTCCATTTACATCGAGGTACTTGATGTCACCTCCCAGAGCCTTGCCAAATGTCATCAGTAAATAAACGCTCAGCAATATAGCCGCGTCTCTGACTTACCGACAAACCTAAGCGACTCAGATATGGATAGTCATAATAAGGCTCTTCATATTTCAGATATTTGCCACGGGCATATGTGAAGGTACCTCTTCCCTGGAACCAAAGGTCCTTGTTGACAGAATGATCGTAAGTTGCCTCCATATCAATCCCTGTACTACGATATTTACCCATATTAACGAGAGGCTGCTCAACAAGCCCGAGTGAGGCAGGAAGAGAAGCCCTCGACTGCACAATATCGCTGCGATCCTGCCTGTATATATCTGTGGTGAGGTTAAAGGCGTTGTTAAAGAGTCCAAGGTCGATTCCCAGATTCGATTGACTGGATTTCTCCCAGCGTACTGTGGGATTCGCATATCTGTCGATTGAAATACCGTTGCGGGTATATAAATTTCCAATCGTTCCGAAAGAAAAGCCCCTGTCGGGGTTACTTAGGTTAACATCAGAAAGGTAAAAGAAGCGGGTATCAGAGATAGCATCGTTTCCAACCAGGCCGTGGGTGAGCCTAAGGCGCAGCGTGCTGATTACATCCTTGATGGGCTCCATAAACTTCTCGTTATTCACTGTCCATGCTACCCCTGCTGAAGGAAAGAATCCCCAGCGGTAGTTATCGTCGAAACGCTCTGAGCCATTATAGCCAAACGCGAACTGGAAATGATAACGGCTGTCGTAGGCATAAGTAAAGCTTCCTGAAAAACTTACATTTCTGAAAGGGAGGGTGTTTAGTAACGTAAAGTTATCTCCGTTTGGCTGGCTTATATTGTTTCGCATGGTTGCAATCACCATTCCGTTCACAGCGTGTTTATCTTTGAATGTTCGACTATAGGAAAAAGCATTTTCCATATAAAACAAAGCTGAAAGGCCTCTTCCTTCAGGTGAAAAGCTTAACTCTTCGTTACCCCCGGTTGGATTAAGGCCAACATAAGTGTAACTTCCTGTTCCGGGATCGATGGTCCCGGGAGCATAATAGTAGGGGTTGTAACGTCTTACGATCCGATACTCAGATGTTCTGGTTAAGTTAGCCAAAGAACGGAAATTCAAGCCTTCTGTAACAATACCCGACAAATCCTGCTTAAATTCTAACTGTACCTGCATATTATTTGTATTCCTCTCCTGGTATCCTCTGACGACTTCAGCATACGGGTTCCTGTAGTTACCCTCATTATAATTTCCGAACATCGGATGCTTTATATAAGACTGTTGAGCTCCCGCCTGGTATATGGGCTGAAATAACACCGGACTAGAGCTGATCGCGTAGGCAAATGCTTCGCTACCTGTAATAGGCGGACCACTGTAGCTTTGAAAGTTTCCGATAGTCCTTACCATCAGCTGAGTGGATTTTGTAATATTAAAATTGATATTACTCCGCAGATTGTAGGTTTTGTAGTCTACGTTATTATTGAAATTGTTAATCGGGTTTACTTTAAGAAGTCCGTTGTCCTGGGTAAGACTGCCACTCACTGCGTATGTGGCAAGATTGCTTCCGCCCGACACACTTAAACTATAATTTTGAGTGGTGGTATAGTCTTTTGTGAGCATACCGAGCCAGTCGACTGCCGGATACATTATCGGATCGGCGCCAGCTTCAGTCATGGCTATTTTTTCGTCGGAATAAGGAGTAATAGCAAGCGGATCACGGGTTAGCAACGCTTCGTTATTCATCTTCATGAAAGTAACAGGATCGGCCACTTCCAGCTTCTGGGTGGCAGAAGAGAGGCGTTGCTCGGCCCGGAAGCTGATCTTAGCCGGCCCCTGCACCCCTAATTTTGTAGTTACTATAATTACGCCGTTCGCTCCCCTTGATCCGTACACTGCCGAGGATGTGGCGTCTTTCAGAATACTGAAACTCGCAATATCATCAGGAGGTATGCGGGCGAGCTGATCTTGTGTTACCTCCATGTTATCTATCAGGATCAGAGGCTTCTGGTTAACGCCAAAAGTACCTAGCCCACGGATAAAGAAATCGGCGTTATCCATACCGGGCTCTCCGCTTCGTTGGAATGCAATCATCCCTGCTACCCTGCCCTGCAAGGCTGTGGTGAGGTTGCTACCTGGCACTTTAAGATCCTTTGGAGAGACAGTGGTTACTGAACCTATTAGATCGCTCTTCTTCTGCCGGTTACTAAAAGCGGTTACAACTACTTCTTCCAACGACTGCTCCGCATCCTGCATGGTTACATTGATAACCGTTTTATCTCCTACAACGATCTCCTGTGTTTTAAAGCTCACCATTGAAAAAACCAATACTGAATTTTCCGGAACACTTAATACGAACCGTCCGTTAAGATCGGTTGCGGTTCCTATATTTGATTTACCTTTAACAGAGACAGACACACCGGGAAGTACTTCACCTTTATTATCCCTGATCAGGCCAGTGACCTGTTTGTTGGGGACCGCGACTGGTCTGTTTCTTATTTCTGCTTCCGGCTTTATAATGATAATTTCTTCCTTCACTGTCCAGCTTAGGTTGTTCCCCGGGAAAAACAAGTCGAGAACCTCCTGAAGGGAGGCCTTCCTGAAATCAACATCAAGATTTTTAGCTGCTTTCAAGAGATTTCCATCGCACACTATCTGGTAGCCGCTTTGCCTGGTAATTTCTTTAAATACAGTTTTTAATGACGCGTCTTTCTGAATGAAAGTGATCTTCTGCGCAAGGCCTGAAGCACTTACCTGAGTCAAAATCACGGTCATCAGGACCATTATTAGCTTCATAATACGCCATATTTGGTTAGTCCCATAAGCGGAAAGCTTAGGTATAAAAGGATCATAAAAAAACATAGATTTTTTAATTGGATTTACTTATTGATTTGACTGAACTAATAAATCATGGTAAGCCGATTATAGCAGGAGTGTTGACGCACCCTGGTATTCTTACCTTTTTACGTAAAACTTTATTTCATACTAATTACCCGCCTTTCTTCTGTTTAAATTGAAAAATCCGTGGTTAGTTCTCGCTGCAGCTTTCAAGGCCGCTTTTTATAGTATACGGTTTAAAGCTTTGTAAACCCTGCTCCGGATTAACTTTTTTTACCGATTATGCTGAACAGCGTGATATGCCGGCCATCCAAAACAGTAAAGCGGAACACCGATAAATGGATCATTTATCAGTGTTCCTTATTTATGGTTTAAACCTTCGATGCATCAGCGATTGTTATTTAATGAGCGTATACGTAAACGTTTTGTACGTTCTGTCGGGCCCCAGCCCCATCTGCACTTCATTGGTTGCAGAATTCAGTGTAATTATGATCGTCTTATTTTCAGATAAAGGCGTGTTAACTACAGGTATTTGAATATTTGCATACCACTTTCCTGCCGGAATAGTGACAGTGGTTGACGAGGGAACAGTATAGTTTACACCTGCAACCGCTGTACCCGATAACGAATAAGTTATAGCTACATCAAAGTTCTTTAATGTGTTTACATACACTCTTGCCACTGCCGGAGAAACAGAAACTTTCCCGGATGCTGAATTGGTAATAGCTGTAGAAGCTGTACTTCCAGGGCCGGTGACTGCGTTAGAAACTAAATATACGGCATCAGGGACGGGAGGAAAATCTTCGTCCTCGTTCTTACACCCGCTTATAAAGCTGAAAGCTAAACAGCTTATTAACATCAAAAAAAGCTTGACTGATCTTAATGATTTCATGATATAATTTTTAATATCCCTGGTTCTGAATAAGATTGGTATTTTTAGTTATTTCGGTAGCAGCAATGGGCCATCGAAGCCAGTTGGGATCTGTAAAGCCTGTAACCTCGGCATATCGGCCAGTCCTGATCAGTTCGTAATACCTCTTCCCTTCGAATGCCAGCTCGGCCAGTCTTTCATGCTCAATAGCCAGGCGAACTTCAGGTTGAGAAGAAGCGGATGTGTTGCCGATTCCGGCCCTGTTCCTGATCTGATTCAACAAAGAAATAGCCTCCAAAGTCTGCCCTCGTTCGTTCAATGCTTCTGCCTTGAAAAGAATGACTTCAGCCAGACGGTATATTATCCGGTTCGCATCCAGGTACATGACGTTTGACGCAATTGTGCCGGGATATTTTGCTATGTATGTTTTGTTGGCATCGCGGTATGGAGCTGGCGCATTTCCTGTGTTTTTATAAGAAGCAGGGGACGGTTGGTATCGCCAGTTGCCAGCCGTCAGCGTGCCTCCCAGTGGCAGGAACAGATCACTGATATAATTCAGCGCACTATGCTGCGTATACTCCGCGTAGCTGTTGCTATATTGAACCTCGAAAATAGATTCGCTTGTATTTTTTGAAGCAAACAAGGTGCCATAATTAACGCCGGACACCAGTGTATATCTTACCGGACTGGTTATCACCAAATCGGCGGCATTTGCAGCTAATTCATACTTCTTTTCCCAAAGATACAGGTCGGCCATAACGCACCTTACTGCAGCCTTAGTCGCCTTACCTTTATTTTCGAGAGTACTGGAAAAAGGCAGATCAGGAACGAGCTGTTCTGCTTGTTTCAGATCTGCTTCAATCTGTACAAAAATGGTTGCCCTGTCGCTTTGTTTAGGAAAAAAGTCGGCGTTCAAATCCTCATAGGGTTCCAGGATCAAGGGCACGTTTTCGAATGTACGTGTTAAGTAGAAGTAAAAAAGAGCCCGTAAAAAATAAGCCTCACCCAGAATCCTGTCTTTTCTGCCTGCCAATGCAGGATCGGTAATATCGGGGACATGCTTCAATACTCCATTACAACGATTAATACCCGAATAAAGGGAGCCCCATCCTACATAACTATTTGATGAAGAAACATTCCCGCTAACAACCTGAAGATCGGCACTGCCAGAGCGGTCGGTACTTGCAAGAACATCTGTTCGTCCGTCACCCCAAATTTCATAATTCGTTGAACTTCCCTGCAAGGCATCATAACAGGCATTGATCCCGTTGTCGGCATCAGTTGCCGTTTTATAAAAATTAATCCCGGTAATAATACTCTCTGGCACCTGATCGGTTACCTTCGTACAGGAGAAAGATATAACAAGAGTTATTATAACCAATATGTATCTAATACTTTTCATTTCCTATTCTTTAAAATCCTACATTGATGCCAAAAGTCAGCGAGCGATATTGAGGATACGTTCCCTGGTCAATTCCGATTCTCGCCACATTATCATTAAAAGCACTGGCTTCGGGATCGTAGCCTGAATAATTGGTAATGGTGAATATGTTCTGTGCCATCACGTACATCCTGCACGATTTCGCCTTTAGTCTGCTGATGAAACTTTGTGGTACAGTGTAACCCAATGAAAGCGTTTTTAATCTCAGGTA
>DALYUO010000109.1:9757-15841 GCA_031981225.1 Pararcticibacter sp. | reverse complement strand
GCAATTATTATCAGGGTTGTCAGCTCACTATTGAGGACGACAACCGGAACAAATTCAGTACGAAAAACCCGGTCATCATTCAGGCGGTAGCACAGTTTGTCAATCAAATGTGTGTAGCACGCCTTGCCGAAATCGAGGCAGGAATAATCATTCCCTGAGCGTCTTTAGCACCCGCAATTTAGCGGGAGCTAGTTCTATAACAGCTAACAGCAGAATAAAATCCAAAATCAATTGACCATGGCACACAATCTTAATTATAACCATCAGACAGGAAAGCACAGCTTTTTCAGCGTAAAGGAAAAAGCATGGCACGGATTAGGAACCATCATTGAAGATTACCCCACAAGTGCGGATGCTATTAAATACGCCGGACTCGATTACACCGTCGAAAAACGGCCTTTATTCACGATCGACGGCAACAACCTTACATCAAACAACTGGGAGGCGATCCCGCATATTGAAGTGCCTAACTATTTTGCTACTGTGAGAGCCGACAACGACGAGGTATTAGGCGTAGTGGGCAATGATTACGAGGTCGTGCAGAATGTAAACGCCTTTGATTTTTTTGATTCCATTGTAGGCGGTAAAGAGGGAATTTTGTACGAGACAGCAGGCGCTTTAGGTAAAGGAGAGCGCATCTTTATTACTGCGAAGCTACCGGATTATATACGGGTCGGCAGGGATGATGTGATCGAGCAGTATCTATTTTTAACTACGTCCCATGACGGGCTCGGCAGTATCACAGCAGCTTTCACGCCCATCAGAATAGTTTGCAACAATACGTTAAACGCTGCCCTGCGGGGTGCAGCTAACACAATTAAAATACGCCATACCGCGAGCGCTCATGACAAATTAAACGAAGCGCACAAGTTATTAGGGATTAGTAACCAGTTAGTCGGTGAATTGGAAAAAGTCTTTAATCACTGGGCAAGAATCCGCATTACAGATAGTGCCGTCAAACGACTGATTCAGTTAGCTATGGCACCTTCAAAAGAAGTACTGCAAAACCTGCAGGCAGGTAAAGAAGATCAGCTATCTACTGTCTTCAACAATGTAGTTAGCTCTATTCTGGATTATTCCTTTAATAGTGAGAGCCAGCAGGGGGCGACCACAAAAGGAACGTTGTTCGGTGCTTATAATTCGATAACCGGGTATTTTCAAAACGTCAGGACTTTCAGGGACGAGGAAAGCAAATTGAAATCCATCATATTCGGCACAGGCTTACAGCGCAGTCAAACGGCCTTTAACCTGTGTGACGAGTTCGCCAAGCACGGAGTAACAGCCCTTAATTAATTAACCGTGGGCAGTCTTCGGGCTGCCCGCACATAAATCAGTTACAAGATGAAACATTTGAAGAACCTCATAAATTCAGAAAAAGCAAAATTGCTGCACGATCTTTTCCCTCAAGAAGTACCTCCCCTATTAGACTTTATAGATGCCTGGAATCACAAGCTCGAAATTGAACAGGAGGCCATCCGGAAAGAATGGAATTTTGGGTTAATGTCGTTTGGTCAATGATTGGGCTTATCTCGTGAAACGGCTGATTTGCTGAAGCGACACGCTCGAACATCATACGTAGCCGCCACGTATTTTCCGACCAGTCGTTTTTCTCTTATACTGCTCTGTACGTCATTGATTGTATTATTATATATTCAGTGCGGGAGAGCACAATTCAAAATTCAAACTGGCGATTGACCTATTTGGTGCTTTTTATAACGGGTATAGGTTGATCAGAGTCGGCCGGTTCTACTATCCCGTTAAAGTCTTTTCCCTTTGTTTATTATTGATGGAACAGGTTTGAAAAAGGAAATGCAACATAATCCATAACTATACTTTAGATGAAAACATTTTATAGATTATAGAGAAAAATTAGATTATATATACTACCTATTGCTCAATAAATATCTTGGTGAACCCAAACGGCCACCTGCCTTGAAAAATCAAATCTAACTACTTTCCCTCCAGTACATATTGTTCATTAATTTAAAGCCGACCAGGGCTATATCAGTCTTTATTTGTCAGCAGTCTGAGCGTTGCTACATTTCGTACTCTATGTGGATTTTGTATTCAGGCCGGCTGCGCACTGCTGTTCCCAAGGGGATATCCGGATATTTTTCTAGAACCACATCGGTAATGAGTTTCCTGTTCTCCGCGCTCATCTTCTCGCCGAATATCACAGACTTTACAGCAGAGGCGCAATAATCAAAAAGTTCGCCTGCGTCCGAGTCTTTCCTGGAATGAAAAATTAGTCTCATTTCTTTCTCATACGACCATTCGACAGGTTTTATCGCAAGCTGTTTCGCATATAGTTCAAATAGAAGCCTTCGGGACCTTTTTAGCCAGTCTGAATAAGGTCGGACATTAACAGCTTTATCCGTTCTGACATATTTTCTGTAACCCAGCTCTTCATCAACTTCAACCTGATCCCCCGCGATACTGTAAACCATGGTATCCAGATATTCCGGTTTTCTTTTATATTTTACTTTCAGTATGGTTGCCCGTTGCTCATATTTCAGTAATTCCGCGGAATCAAATTCTACACTAAACCCCCGCATCCCGTCAGCATAGTGTGACCACATAAGCATATTCGTGACATCCCTGCTAAAACAAGATATGCGTGCGCTCTCAATGTATCGTGTTACACTGCGCTCATATTCATTGTCAAATTGATCACAGTATTCTTTCAGATCTTTTATTCCGGCTTCAGAAAAATCTGCTTCTTCAAACCCCCACGCTTTGTACACATTTACATATCTCAGCTTTTCACGTATCGGATCCGGTATTCCCGACTGAGGAATACTCCAGCACTCAAAAGGATCATTAAATGCTGAATAATGATTACAAAAGATCTGACTGTTCCGGAATGCATTTATTGAATAGTCACTTACCCTGTAAAACTTAAATATGTTTTTTTCTTTGGTCATTTGGTTTTCAGACTAAAATAGCTTTAGCTAAATATAATTATATTTATGAAGTTCACTTTAATCTGAATCGTGAACCGAAATCACTAAAACAATGGCAACTGAAGAACTTTGTAACGAACTGACCCGGCTAGCTGATGCACACGAAATCCAACTGGCAGATCAATTGCCAAAAGCTAGCCTCTTTAGCATCCCGATTTTTATCGAGACTGTAAGGACGATGGATATATTCGCCATCAGCAATCATATAGAAAACAATCCTGAGGAGCATGCTGCAACCTACGATGTAATCCGGATGGGCTGGAATCTGGCAACTTATTATTTGCTGCGACCGTTTGAAGTAAAAGGATTTCCGATGAGGCCGAGCGATGAACATACACAAAAAGAAGCTTTTTCTATATTATATCATCTGGGAGTTAGTGTACAGCTCAGACGTACCGTAGATATGATAAGAACCGGTATACTGACTGTCGAGAAAAATGACAACACTTTTCGTTTTCGTAAAACGGGCGTATTTGATAATCAGCATGCCGATCTTTTTGAATATGAAAGCTTTCAAAAGCTGGAAAATGATATTCTTCTAAAACAGGATAGATATAATGACTGGAATATAAAACGGTCTGAGACTTGGGAGGAAGTAAGATACTTGCCGGGCAGTCATCTAGGGATGGATTCAAAAGATCGTTTCGCAAACTACAAGCTGAAGGATTTGAAAGAAGAAATGATGCCCCTGCTGCGAGAATGGGATTCCGGACACGGTAAAATGATGGCTTATGACAGTTCTCCAAAACTTGACGATCACTTTATGGCTAAAGCGAGTGATCTCGTGTTGAGCTGGCGGAATGACGCAGGAATACATCCTGATACTAAGATTGGGAAATTAACGGGCGCAGACCTTACTTGGATCATTACAATTCTTGTGAGCTTTGATCTCAAGCACCATGAATTTATTGGATTGGCAAACGAACATTTTCCAAACATCTCGATTCCGCAGAGCGTTACCATCTGGCAGGTCAAAGATGAGCTGACCAAGGAGATAGCAGCGTACACGGGCTTGTCACGCGATCACGTAAAAAATGTAATTAGCCTCGTAACTTTCGAACCATCAGACCGGGAACTGTTAAAAAAACACAGCTCTCTGTTCATGCCGCTTTTGATTGATCTTGATAATGGCTTTGTTCTGCGTCCGCTATCAGCCCTTGGCAGGAATCCCTTTTATTCTGTAATGGCAGTTCTTGAACATCGTAATCAAAACTTTCGGCACGATGTTTCTTTGCATCGTGAAAAATGGCTGCGGACAGAATTGTACGCTGGTTTTCAGGGAAACAGATACCAATGTCTGGATGGCAACTTAAATCTGAGGGCTAACGGAAAGATCCTGACGGATATCGATGCGGCGATTTTTGATAATACAAATGGAGAACTTGCAATCTTTCAAATCAAATGGCAGGATTTCTTTTTCAATGATGTAAAGAAGCTCCGCAGCAAAGCCAGCAATTTAGTCCGTGAGCTGGACGAATGGTCGGAAAAAGTGAGGCATTGGATTAAGATCAACGGTTACGCGGAACTGTGGAAGGTGCTGGGCTTAAAACAGACTGGTGAGGCAGGAATTCGATCTGTTTATCTATTTGGAATTTCCAGGAATGCAGGCCGAACCTCAGGTTATGGATTTAAAAAAACAGCCCCTGATCTTGTCGTTGCGAACTGGCCGCAGTTCCGCCGAAACAGAATTGAGGTCGGTCCGGCAAAAAAAGTAATCAGCACATTGTTCAGCACTCTGCGTGATCAGGAAGAAGTGACAATTGAGGAAACACCTATTCCCGTTACACTTTACATAGGAGACCAGACATTGGCATATGACGATCTCTGGTACTTTCAGAAAAAAGTCTGAAATTCCTTTATCAAATAACAGCAGCTGAGATACGATCTTGAATGATCGGAATAGATTTTGCCAATGTCTATGATAAAAATCAAATGTCTGAAGCAGTCGACATGCGCATTGTTCAGGCCTCAAACTTGATAACGTCATTACTTATTGATAAAAACTCTGAAATTCTTTTAACTGGAGGATATGTGTAGCATACCACAGCTGTTTCATTGTTGGTAATTTACCTTTGCTCAACCCCTCACCAATTTGCCCGAATACAGACGCGTATTTAATGTTCTTTGATTTTGCTATATCCTGTAGGCCGTTAAATTCAGAGCGAAGGTCGGTTTGTAGCTCAAACGACTTATTATAAATCCCAATTACTAGGTCTGCGATGGGTTGCCAAATGGTATTATCCTCTCTATTTCCAAGGTCAAACACTTCAGGATTCGAAACCCGCACTTTGTTAACGAACTGTCTTTCAAATTCAATGTATTTTTCAGTTAAGTCGTCAAGGTTCGCAATAGCGCCTTTAATTGTTTCCAGTTTATTGCGTTCAGATTGAGTGATCTCTACGCTTGAACGGAGTAAAAGATTCTGGTAGAACTTTTCACCATTCTGAAATATTGACACGGTATCCTGAAGCAATTGAAAGTTGACTTCAACTCTTTTTGAATTTTTAATACTCCGTTGTTTCTTCTGGTCCGTGGTAATTGTGTACTTGCTAAGTATCTTTCTGGAATTGCTATTGGACATAAAAGATGTGATCTCTTTACTCACAGATATGCGATCCCACAATTCCCGTTTCTTCGAATTCTCTCCGTAGTCTTCGCTGTCCGAGTATTTTTTTACGAGTTCATTTACTAGTAGCATTAACTCACTCATATACTCGGTAAGATCAGTGTCCAATCCTTCATTTAACCAAATTCGGCTCAGGTCAAATACCCGTCCTTCTTTAGCACCATCTGAGAATAGATAAAGTACAGCCAGTGAATATGGAACTACTGCGGAACGCAATTGTCCCATTGATTTTTTGCCTGCGCCATATATCTTTTCGAGGCTATTGAAAAATATGATCTTTGATATCGTTTCTTCATAAAACTCACGGTCAATACTGACTGATTTTTTTTTGTCATCGTCAGCGCCGATGGCCGTCATGAAATTGCGAAATACTTTTATTCCGCCCTTCTTTACTGCGTATGGCTGATCACCCCAGGCCGTAAAATATTTCCCCAACTGCTCTTTTGTAAATCGGCGTTCGTCCGGATAATCTTTTTCCAAACGTTTCCTGTTGCC
>DALYUO010000109.1:8455-9747 GCA_031981225.1 Pararcticibacter sp. | reverse complement strand
CATGGTATTGAATTCGCCGGAGGCACGGTCAAAGAACCATTTTTTACCACTAGGAGTCATCACACTCATTGTTAAAGATTTCAGTTTTAACAACTGAGGATTTTGTGAATCAAGATCTACGGTAGATACTTTCGTTTGAGTATTAGAATATAGACTGATTTCCTTGATAAACTTCGTTAATTCGCTTTCCTCAGCTTCCATTACAACGTTGATCTTTGCTGTAACGAATACTTTTGAAATATCGATATTACTTTTTTTTGCAAAGTAGATCGAAGCTGTCGTTTGCCCCCCGTTCACTATTTGAAAGTCGGTCAGCGAATGGATCATTGTAAGCCCATTTTTATCAGTCTTTTCAATATCGGTAGCAGTTATTGTTAGGCCGTTGTTAAATGCAATGAATTTGGCAGGCGCCTTTTTCATTGTTTCATACATTTTTTGGTTTGCTTCCTTCTTGAAATCAAGAAATGACCTTACATTTTTTTCCAGAAGGCGGGAACTGTGCAATCGGTACAGTTCAGCCAGTTCCGTGGCTGGCAATACGCAAAGGAACGATTCGAAGTTGGCCTCATTTGCAGCTTTAATTGCGTTGATAGAGTTACCAAAGATCTTCTCAAAATTGACGATCAGAACTTCCCTGTTTCCCTGAGAAACAAGAATATCAAATAAGAAGTTTAGGTCGATCAGTCTGCGTACAATAAGTATTTCTTTGCTTCGCCTCTCGCGGCCAGCAGAAAATGTAACTGTGAAATTCTCATTGTCAAATTCAACTCTCTTAGGTTGAGGAATATTTCCGCGCGCCTCGACAGTGGCCGTGGCAGAAATCAGGAAAATCTCAATCACATCGAATTGATCTGGTCCCTCGGACGATGCCAGTTTTGAGACCAGTGCATTGACAGGATGGGAGTCTTGAATTAATCCATTCAAATGTCCATTGATCGCTTTTTTTACAAAACGAACAGCACGGTTAAATTGCTGGTCATATTGCGCTTTTTGAGAGATCAACAGTTCTTCATTCGATGTCCTTATGTCCGTTGAGGATTCGTTCAGAAGAATTATTTGCAGTCTCTCTTCAGACTCATTAACGAGATAACCGTTTAATTTGAGTTTCTCGGTTTCGAAATCAAATAGTGTCTCATTCCATTCTTCGGAGTCAATAATTTTAGCGTCAAGCATGGAAGGAAGTACTTCTGCAATGAAGGATCCTTCGGACAAAAAACCGTCGTCATCCTTCGCGCGATCCATAAGATCTTTTCTATATCTCAAGTATTCGTCTACTTCCATCTTAATATATT
>DALYUO010000109.1:7608-8445 GCA_031981225.1 Pararcticibacter sp. | reverse complement strand
CTATAAAATCTGAAAGCGAGTTAACGCGAAGGCTGTATTTAACGCTGCTAATTTCTCTGGGAATGTTGTCAAAGATCAGCTTTGGGAAGCCCTCCTGCAGTGAATTATAATCGGTGCGTGAAAGTGATCTATATCTCAGTGAATCATAATCGGATATATTTTTTGCATCCAGGCCATACTGAGCAATACACTTCAAAAATATTGAAGTATCGCCCATTTTTTGAACAACATGGTCTTTAACAGAAACAAAGAGATCTGAAATTGAAGATCCGTCAGCAAAGTCCTTTTCAATTTCGATCACAACAAGACTAAGGTCTTTGTCAAACTCAGGCTGCATCTGAAACTCACTGGATATGCGGACATCTATGCTGCTTTTGTCCCTAGTTTTTATCTCAAAATTTGCATTTGGAAGTACGAAATCATGTCCCTTGCCAAACGGGCCTTTCCAACTTTCAAGTATGTCGTTTACCGATGCTATTTTCGATTCGTTGAGCAATTCCTCCAGAAAAACCAGCTCTCCATACAAACCTTTGACCGTTTCTTCACTTAGAGTTGCTGTTTGCCTCGTATCGAAGAATTCGCTCCATTTATAAAAGGCAGTGATCAGCTCCTTAGCTGATCGTTCAACTGAGTCAACATCCCTGACCCGCTGAAACAGTGAAACGATGAGATCGTTAAAAAGGTCAAAGAAAATACCGTCAGTCAGTTCTATAACGATATACCGGAATTCATTCACGTAATCCAGAGCCAGGTTCTGCCGTATTGATCCTTTGAAGTCAAAAACCTCGGATGAAGGAAGCTCAAGGATCAGGCATCGGTTCCCGTTATCCCGGTAAC
>DALYUO010000109.1:6223-7598 GCA_031981225.1 Pararcticibacter sp. | reverse complement strand
TAACCAATATTTAATTCAGTTTTGGATTCGGGGCTTATACGGATGATGCGGTAACCATTGATATTTTCCCTGTTTATTGCCGCCCATTTTCTTTCAAGAAGTTCTGTGTTCATTAGCGTTAATTATAAAGGGCCTCATCAAACTCATCTTCCAGATCGGCCTCCGCTGCAATTTCCGCTGCTTCTTCCTCCGGACTTTTAAAGCGCATGTAATTGCCGCCTATATCACCTGATATCTCAGGAAATCCAAGCGCAAACCCGACGAGCGGAATATCAAAATCGAAATTTAACTGTTTCGCCTTATCTAATAATTCTTTATCTGCGACGCCGCGTTCAGATTCGAAAATATGTTTGGTATCCACGAGGTAGATCATCAGAATGCCATCGGTTTCCGACATCAAAGCCCGGTAATCCTTATCCGGGATGGTCGATTTTGATTTAGATTTATCTACGCGTGCAATGAAGTTGCTCCGGACCTGTTCAATTTCCGTTTTGGACAACGTGATCGAAAAATCAGATCCGGAGGTCACAATTTGTGCCGACTTCCCGGATACTTTGAAAATATTTCTGTCTATAAAATCAAAACGGGCATTTGTCTTCTCCTTCGGGCCACGTCTGATAGTAAGGTTGACGTCACCCGGTAAACCTGACAATTCTTTCTTCAAAGGCGATTTAATATTGCTGTTTTCGTTCTTTCGTATCCCTATAGTCCATTGGGTCAACTTTCCCTGCTCAGCACAGAGCGTAATATATTCCTTGACGCCACTTATGTCAAAATCAAAAAATGCATTCCTTATCTCGAGAAATTGAAACAAACCATCAATATCCGTTTGAGCGATAAAAATTTCACCGCTTGCATCAAGAGTCCATTTCAGAGATTTGATAAGTCGTTGCAGATCTGACCATGAGTTTGAAAATTTCCGCTCATCAAGAATAAACTTTGTCGATTGTTCGATGCTCATACTGAAGCTTACTTTCAGATCTTCGGCGTTTTTCAGTATAGGATCACGTGTCAGTTTTATAACTTTTGGATGGTTCTTTACACGGATCTCGAAATCCGAGGGTTTGCCGTTTTTCCTGTTTATATCCTTAAAAACCTCCTCAAGTTCTTCCATGGTTACGGTCACGGCGTCAAATTTGTGGATATTCTCCTGTGTTGTAAACAGTTTACAGCAGTCCAAATAACCAGGTCTGTAACCAAACCACCTGCCCATCTGTAATAGCGTGTCGCCGAAATTGGTATCCCGTAAAAAATAATTGATCGTTAATCCTTCCAATGTGAAACCCCGCGACAATCTGTTACCTCCTATGGCAATGTATTTCTTCTCGGTTTTCTTAGGAAAACTGATAGTGTCATCCGAATTGCTGTTAAGTGC
>DALYUO010000109.1:567-6213 GCA_031981225.1 Pararcticibacter sp. | reverse complement strand
TCCGTTCGCAGCGGAAACTAATAAAGGTTTGATATCTGCCGCGAAGTCTTTTGGTGTAAGAAACCCATCCTCGTAATCATCGGGAAGATAGGTTCTGATGTTTTTAATGACCTCCGCATAGGATTTATACCAGGTACGCTCGAATTCCTGATAAACAGAACCTTGTGAATTGGGCAGTTCCGTATTGAGGCGAACTGTCAGATCGTCAAAAAATTCTTTTACCAGCGTTTTAGTGGTGTTCTGCCAGTGGGTAAAACGCGACACGTGTATCAGCATCGTATTATGAGGCTGGTACAGCTTAGAATGTATCATTTCCGAGCGTCTGCTTAGCCGTACTGCCGTGGATATCACGAAGCACCGGATGGCCTCTTTGAGCGACTCGGGCAGGAAACTTGGATATGGATCATCTTTCTTTGCAGCGCGGGTATCATCATCGCCCGGCTCAGCCGGTTCACCTGATGCTTTAAAAACTCTTGCAGGAAACGATTCATTGTAGTCGGTAATTGCCGGGGCGATAAGCGGTTCAATCTTGTTAATTTCATCCATCCGCGTCTCAAAAAAGTGCTTTGCGCCGACATATACTGATGGCGGAAACAGTAATTCGATAAAATCATCCGGGGATAGGTTTCCTACAAGGTTAAAGTATTTAACAGCGGGCGTTCCATTAACTCTTGTGTTTATCGCCCATTGAGTTTCCGGAGCCTGATTTCTGTCCTGCAGTACATTCGCGAAAGGGGTCGCAGTGTAGCCGACATAAGTTTTCCTCTTAAATAACCCGAGCATGGCTCTTATATGACCATTGATCCTTGTTGCATATTCCCTTCCTTTCGAACCCATGTTATTGAGGGATGCGTTATCTGCCTCATCATCAATAAGAAGGAAAGGGATGTCGTGCTGATCCTGATTCTCATTCAGGAAATCTGCCAGCCACAATAACAGGTTGGCCAATACATTATTATTCTTCTTGCAAACAAGAATGTTTTTGTAATTCAGTGGAAATTCTGCCGCCTTGATGTTCTTATTGAAATCTGTTTTGTGTGAAGTTGGGATAAGAATCTGTTTGATGGTATTGTCACCAAGTTCCCCGAACTTATGCAATGTTCCAACGCCTTTAAATCCGAGATTTTCCTTTTCAATATCTATGACACCGTAACCGACCACATCATCTTCAATTCTCAATTGTGTTTGCGACCGAAGATCCTCCATGATTCCTGAAAGCACAACGATCAGGGTATAGTCAAGGTCGATCGCGCCGTTGATGACAGCGTTGAAATTTCCTGTTTTGCCGGATTGTACACTACCAACAACCAATCCTTTTATGAAAAACTCTTTATCAGACTTTGGGTCTCCGATCTTTTTAAGAATTTCCATCGATGACCTTCTCGTTTCTGCGATTATTTTGTCTGACCTTCCATTTTCCTTCAGATATCTGAAGTACCGGCAGGTGTAGTTCCATTTTGTTGCGTTGATACGTTCTTCGTTAAGCCATGTTGGCTCAGCAGTTTTTTTAAGCGATAAACTTGGAATTATATCAGTAGCGTTATTGGAGCGGAATTCAATCACAGCAGTCTTAAAGTACTGTCTCAATTGTTCGTCCGAAGGCAACGGCCAGCGATATACCTTACTGATCGCTTTCACCGCGTCCGCAGCTGTTGCTTCAAGGTTGGGGTCCTCAAAAAAAGCGCGGGTAAGCGGCTGATTGTTATTTCTTAGTTCTGTTACTTCAGAATCGATAAATGAAATTATAGAATCTATGTAATTGCGGTTGTTCATAATGGTTTAGTAAAGGTTATTAATTCAAAAGCTCGTTTATTTCATCTGGTATTGTTCCTTCCTTATATCCGAGGGTCGGAAGCAAACTCTCCGTAATATATTTCTTTTTCACTCCGGCTTCAAGTAGTGATCTGACGGAGAGTATCATGTCGCTGACAGACACTTTGCTTTCTTCGTCAACGACATTATAGTCTGCATTCTCGTGAACATGCCGCATTGTATTAATAGCGGTATTCACCATGCGCATCAGGAAGTTGAACTTTGCGAGTTGTTCCTTGGTGAGTGATTTTCTTAAAGAGTCCAGTAGCGGAAAATTATTGTTAATCTCTACAAGCGTGCCACGGTTAGTCGGAAGTTTATCAAATAATTGAGGTTCATCCGAACTGCCTTTGCGGCCAAACTTCCTTACCCCGCGGTTATAATACTCCCTTTCGGCTTCTTTTTTCAAAGTTGCAATATCCCGTAAAAATGCAGTCTTAAGATTAAATGGAATTGTAACCTGTGATTTGGCAACATTTAAATGAAACAAATGGTCAGCGGCATTGCCGACTTCCACCCGCATACGGGCAAGACGAAGGACCGGTGACTTGCGTACAACATTATTCCAGCCACCGAAAACTATTATCCGGTCAGCGCGATAAACGTATATCCCTTCGAGATCCATCAGTCCGCGCGTTTTGGTAGTCCAAACTGAACTGTTATCACGGCTCTCATCAATGCTCCGCGCAGGAAGTATGAAACCTTCTATCCTGATCACATCGTCGCCGATTTCCCGCTGGCGGTTATCCACAAGTCTAAAGTCAGTTTCGTAATCGGGAAATGGATTAAAAGCCTGAACAGTCCGGTGATTCACTCTGATGCTTACCCTGTTTTTCTGCCTCTCAAGGAATCTATGAAAAACCAGGGAGAGATATTCGGTTGCTACATCACTGATCTGATGTTTGATCGCATCCCTTTTATCTTTTCCGTCCAGATATTTTTCAAATTTATACAAGCCCTGCCAAATAACGACCGTATTTGCCTCAAATCCAACAGGTTGATTAAGAAAGTCCTTGTAAAGTTGCCGATAGTCCGCCAAAAGATCTATGACCTCTTCGTCCGTGCAGACTAAGACTTCCCATTTACCTGAGTGATGCAGGAACTCAACGTCCCAGGTACGTCCGCGGTACATTTCTTCACCATGCTCACGTGAAAGTACCGTGAAACGTCGTGTCTGGGAAAATGAAGCTGTCTTCAGGCCCAGACCGAAACGGCCAAGGTCATCAACTGCTCTTGTAGCATCCACAAATGAGCTGGGAAAGCGCATACACTCCTTTAATTTGCGTTCACTCATCCCATTGCCGTTGTCCGCAATAAAAAAAGTGAATGGCTCCTTGTCGACGTCAACGAGGATGTCAATATGCGAGGCACCGGCCGTGATGGAATTATCTATCAGGTCGGCAACAGCAGTTTCGAGCGAGTAACCCTGTTCAGCGATGGATCGGATCAGGAACTCAGGATTGGGGGGAATTTCCTCCACCTTATTTTTAACCGGAATTATTTTAGCTTCTTTCATGAGATTATAATAATAAGGGTTCTTGACTCAGTGAAGCTTTTTCAGGAACGACAACAGATTCGACCACTGAAGCGATCTGAAAGGCTAAAAATGGGGGAACAGCGTTTCCTACCTGATGAAACTGTTGCGTTCTGCTTCCGCAAAAGAAATAGTTATCGGGGAAGGTTTGAATTCTTGCTGCTTCACGAACGGTCAAACTTCTGCATTGGGACGGATCATAATGAATAAAATAGTGTCCATCCTTGGAAATATGACTTGTAATAGTTGTCGCAGGCTCATTTGGAAGCTGAACTCTGAATCTATCATTGAATTTACCTGATTGCGCGTTGGCGTGGTCAGGCAACAGATCTTCGCCGTACTTCAAATAATCTTCCATTCTCGGAAATTTTTGAAAGTGCCCGGTATATATCGCCGCAAACAGATATCTGTTCAGATCCTGAACAAGATGACCGCGCGATTCATGCTGAATAATACCTCTAAGGTTTTTATCGTTGTACCAATTTGAAAGCAAATGAGAGGCCGGTAGCGGTGCCGGATCTGATCTTGCGTACTCGGTTCCTGTAGATTCAGGATAAACAGGCTCAAACTTAATTTCATGTTTTCGGGCCATGAATTTTCTCATTAAATCCATCCTGAAACCATTTATCTTCTCCGACCAAAGATCAAAGGAATCAGTCAAATTCCGGTAGTTTCTCTTCTTGACCGGATTTCCATCTTTGGAAATGGTGTCGCTGTGTGTAAATTCCCTGTATACTGAACTTCGTATAGCTGGCAAGTTCCCGATCACAGATCTCAAAGAATTTTTCTTTTTTTTGTTCAGGGTACCTGGTATTACCGGAATATCTTCCCTGACACCGAGCAAGATCACCCTATGCCGTTTTTGAGGTACGCCATATTCTTCAGACTTGATAAGATAGTCGCGGTCACTTCGGATATTATTTTTTACAAGCGAGTAAATACGGTAGCTGGAACTTTCATATTCCGGAAAGACCGATGAAGGATCTTTCAGGTCGCTTAAAATTTTATGAAAGATTTTCTCACCATTGAGTTCCGCAGATAAGAGCCCTTTTACATTCTCCATAACGAATACCGCAGGCTGGTGTCGTGCAATAATCCGCAAATATTCCTTATAGAGATGAACCCTGTGATCTTTCTCTGATATACCGCCTACTCTTGACCGTCCGGCGAGGGAGTAAGCTTGGCAGGGTGGTCCGCCAATCAGAACCCAGTTCTGATTGTCCTTAATACCGTCAGATATTCTTCTGTCAATTTCTATTTCACTTGTTTCACCCAGCGTTGCCCTCCAAGCTTCCTTCAAAGCTTCAGAATATTCGTGGGGGTATTGTTTGTAAAGATTTTGGAGGTTGATTTGACCTTCAAGAAAAGTATAATATTCAACCGGGAAATGCCCGACGGGAAATTGTCTTAAAAATGATCGCAGGGCTAATGTCTGATGTGCATGCTCATCCTTTTCAATGGAGAGTTTGATATCAAATACACGCTGATCATGTTCATCGGTCAGCGAACTAAAGCCTTCCGCCAATCCACCAGGTCCCGCAAATAAATCAATAATTGGAATGGGCATTCAGAAAATAAATAAACCGCTAATATAATTATTAGGACGATAATTTATAAACTATTCGACAGTTTGAGGGTATTTTCAAGATCTTGCAGAGTCGTGACAATACGGTTCTTTTTCAAGTCACATTCCCAGATCTCAATAACTTTCCATCCGGCAAGGGTAAGTTTTTCGGTGGACTTGCGGTCATTTGAAATGTTGGAAGTGATTTTTGCCAGCCACCAGTCTGTGCGGGTTTTGGGCACAACGTAATATCTGCAACCATCGTGGCCATGCCAGAAGCAGCCATGAACAAATATTACTGTCTTATACTTCGGAAGAACTATATCAGGTTTACCGGGAAGCTTTTTATCGTGCAGGCGATACCGGTAACCTTTTGAGAAGAGAAATTTTCTGACAAGTACTTCGGGTTTCGTATCCTTGCTGCGGATACGTGACATATTGTAACTTCTTGTCTTTGCCGAATGTACGTCTGTCATTATAGATCTTTAACTTTCCGGATCTGCGGATGGTAACGGTATCATATCGGACAAGCCGGTTTCGATGAGGAAAACTTCCATTGTCAGATCATAGACATCAATTCCCAACTGATCACAGACTTCAAACGAACAATCCATCAGTTTGTTTCTGACAGCAGCCTGCTTAGCGGTGTAAGTTTCTTCACCCGTTTTCAGGTTGATGAAATTGCGGAAATCTTCATCAGGTTGAAAATTTACGCCCTCTGCAATCAGCTCCGTTG
>DALYUO010000109.1:0-401 GCA_031981225.1 Pararcticibacter sp. | reverse complement strand
GAAAAGATCACATCCTGCAGATGCAAAGGAATTGCTTTGTCCATAACCATTACGTTTGCAAAAATTTAATGATAACCCGTGCTAATACACATCTGAGTGTTAAATTTTTAAGGTTAATTAATATAAAATTGCAAAAATTCAATGTTAACATCAAATAATAGTCACCTATTTTCAGTTTTAGTTCAAACGAAACAAATGCAAAAATCTGATGCTAACGCCACCTCAAAGGCCCATGAATGTTAATTTTTTAATGCTAATTGGTTAATTATCACAAAAAATTAATGTTAATAAATAAAACAGAAGCCTGATGGCCCCCTACGCTCATCAGAACTTGTCCGCTTGCAGGATATCTTTATACTTCAAGTAGCTTTCATCCGCGTCTTACCACTTACCTAATGATC
>DALYUO010000108.1:15158-15846 GCA_031981225.1 Pararcticibacter sp. | reverse complement strand
TTTGTAAGGAGATGGCTTATAGAGAACGGCTTCCAGGGAAAAGACGGACAGCAGGTCCCCACCATGTCTCCGGAGCTGATACAGTCCATTTCCGACCGCTATATAGAGCTGTATGAACATATCACCGGAGAGCCTTTCAGGAAAACGGATTTAGAAGACGTTCAGGCAAGAGTAGAAAATAATATTCTCAAAAGCATTAGTCGTTTAAGTTGAAAATATTTTTTATTATTGTAATGCTGAATACCCGAAATCATACGATATGAAATTTGCTATTGATAAACACGAAAAATATGTACTGTTCAAATTGAGCGAAACGAAGCTTAACAGCCTGGTGTCTCCTCAATTGAAATCCGAATTAATTTTAATCAACACTGAAGGGAAGCGTAATATCATTCTCGACCTCTCATCGGTAAAGTATTCTGATTCGTCAGGTTTGAGCAGTCTGCTTGTGGGACATCGTCTATGCAAAAATTCGGAGGGGTGTTTTGTATTAACCGGAATCAGCGAAAATCTTGAAAGATTAATAACCATATCTCAGCTCGAAAGCGTACTAAATATAACTCCAACAGTAGAAGAAGCCATTGATTTTATATTTATGGAAGAAGTAGAACGGGATTTAAAAAAAGAGGCAGAATAATTGCTGTACACGATGCATGAGGTTTGATGTTACTATTCTTGGAAGCAGTTC
>DALYUO010000108.1:11969-15148 GCA_031981225.1 Pararcticibacter sp. | reverse complement strand
GCGACACCCATTTTTAACCGAAATCCAACTGCACAGATTCTCAATATAAACGAAAGACTTTTCCTTATAGACTGCGGCGAAGGTACCCAGCAGCAGTTGTTGCGTTATGGAATTAAATCACAGCGAATAAACCAGATATTCATTAGCCACTTACATGGCGACCATTACCTGGGGCTGGTAGGTTTACTCTCCTCATTGCATTTGAACGGACGAGTCAAGCCAATGAGCATTTTCGGTCCTCCCGAGCTTAAAGAGATCCTTGATATTCAATTCAAATATTCGCAAACCGAGTTGCGGTATCCCATCAACTTCCAGGCTACACACACCGAGAGCTCTGAACTGATCTTCGAGAATAACGATGTGATGGTAGAGACCATAATTCTCGAGCACCGGATACCCTGCACAGGATTCAAATTTACACAGAAGAAGAGGCTGCGGAAGATCATCCGCGAGAAAGTAGAAGCCCTTAATATTCCCCTCGACATGATTCCGCTGATAAAGCGGGGAATGGACTACACAGATAGTAAAGGGTTGGTGTATTTGTCAGCCGATCTCACTACTGATCCCGACGAACCAAAAACATACGCTTACTGTTCTGATACCATCTGTAACTGGAAATACCTCGATCAGATAAAAGGAGCGGATACGTTATATCATGAGTCGACCTTTATGCATGATATGCTGCAAAGGGCAGAAGACACCTTTCATACCACCTCGCTGCAGGCTGCTGAAATAGCGCTTCGTGCTGAGGCGAAACAATTGCTTCTGGGCCACTTTTCTGCAAGGTATCGCGAGCTTGAGCCCATGCTTCTGGAAGCAAGGACCCTCTTCCCGAACTCAAATCTGGCCATTGAAGGCCATACCTTTGAGATTTAATCCTTTTTCCCGCCGAATACCGAGAAGCTTACATAACGGCCCGGATGGGCTTTCAGGTCGAGCATCAGCTTATCCAGGTTCTCAGCAGCATTATTCAGATTATTGTATAAGCCATCGTCGTTAATCAGCTTGCCTAAAGAACCCTGACCGGCGTTTACTTTATTCACCGCAGCTTGCATATCGGCAACCGCTTTATCTGCGTTGCGGATCGTTTGATCGAAGTTAGCCCTCGCAAACTTATCCGTAACAGTCTCCAGATTACCCATAATGGCGCTGATACGCTGGTTGTTGTTTTTGAAGTTACCCGATATTGACTCAAGGTTCGCAAAAATAGCAGTTAAGCGGTTCCCCTGCGTTCCAACCATACCGTCGACCTTACGTGTAGTAGATTCGAGCGTTTGTAATATATGAGCGATACTCGCGAAGCTGCTGTTGAAGTTTTTCTGAAACTCCGGACTAATCGTGTTATTTAGCGACGTAAGGATAGAGTCGAGGCGCGTGATCATCGCTTCGGCTTTCTGTTGAACCGGTTTTACCTGCTGTAAAAGGTCCTTCTGGATATTCGAATTCAGCGTGTCGCCGGTCACAGCATATTTGTTGCTGTTGCCAAGTTCAAAAACAATGGCTTTGCTTCCCAGGAGACTGGTGCTCTCTAATCTGGCCACCGTGTTTGCGGGGATTTCGTAATCCGGATTAATCTTGAGCTGGGCCATGATCCGCCCATTTTCCAGTAATCTTAAATTTGATACCCGTCCAATCTGAAAACCATTTACAAGCACGGGATTAGAAACCGCCAGGCCTTCAACATTGTCGTAAGAGGCATAAAGTTCCTGCTCTCTGGAGAAAACATCATTTCCCTTAAGGAAACTGTATCCAAGGATTAAAATAGCAATGGCAACTGCTGCCAGTATACCAACCTTAGTTTCATTAGTAATTTTCATCTAATAACTGTTTTTTTAATGGTGACGAAGCTATTCTAAGCGTTCTGTTCATTTCTGTTTGTGAAGCTTCTGCAAATGCACACAACTTGTTTTGGCCGAGCCCTATTATGCGAATTTACATTTATCTGTTCAGATATTATAAACTATAAGCAGGCATTAAGGTTTGATACGATAGGAAATAAGGCATTTTGTTATTGTATTTACTCTGCCAGTTCTCATATATTGCTAATGGCTCATTCGCTGAGGCCGGGCGGAAATCCTGGTTATTTACAATGTTTCTAAAAAAGAAAAATATTTATTTTTTCAACGAGGGTGTTCTAAATTTCGCAGTAATTCTTTAGATATCATTCTAAATGTTGCGACCAGGCCTCATCACTCTTATTTTAAGCCTTGCAAATTCACTTTTTGCCCAGGATATACATGATGGTTCACGTTTGACAGCGCTGGGAAATACGGGCGTTGCACTTCAGGACGTGTGGGCTCTCCAATCAAACCAGGCCGGCATAGCTTCTATAAAAAGGCCAATAGCTTCCATTGCATGTGAAAGCAGCTTTTTCAATTCTGCTATCATGACCCAATCAGCCATTTTTGCATTTCCATACCATCACAATGTGTTTGGATTAAGTTTGCGGAGCTATGGAATGGACGAGTACAAGGAACAGAAGATTGGGTTTGCCTTTGCACGGGGGTTTGGTGAATCTGTTTCTGCCTCATTGTCCTTTAATATCCATCAACTAAAAATCAGCCGGTACGGGAGTGCTGGTGCATGGTCTGTAGAGGCAGGAATGCAATATAAAGCAGGAAGTAACCTGATTATCGGCGCCCATATAGCGAATCCTAACCGGAGTGCCTACGATGCAGACCTGAATGCAATCGTTCCTGTATTGTTTGAATTTGGCGCCTCTTTACGATTGACCGATAAGGTATTATTGAGCAGCGCCATAGCAAAAGAGCTTGACTCTGCCGCCGGATTCAAATGTGGTATTGAATACAATCTTATGAGCCAGGTATTCCTTCGAGGCGGCGCAGCGACAAACCCGTTCAGACAATCTGCGGGTTTCGGGTATAAGTATCATTCCCTCAATGTTGACATAGCAGCAGCATCGCATCCTGACCTTGGATTTTCACCGCAGATATCTTTAGGCTATGAATTTTAAGAAGCTCAGCGGTCTTCCTTTATTCTTATCAATATGTATCTGCAACTCATATGCACAAACAGAGAATGATCGGGAAACCGAAGCTGTGATTGAATCGGTAGCCGAAAATTTGGATGAAAACTATGACTATTCGGAATTCCAGGAGCATCTGGAGCAGTATCTTAAGAACCCTCTTGATGTAAATACCGCTACGAGAGAAGAATTG
>DALYUO010000108.1:8288-11959 GCA_031981225.1 Pararcticibacter sp. | reverse complement strand
AGTTTGTATTTCTAAGTCCTGTTCAAATAAACAATTTATTGAGACATCGTATCGTGAACGGCGATTTGGCCGAACTGCAGGAGCTGCAAACTATCGATGCCTTCGACCCTGAAACGGTCAACAAGCTATTGCCTTATATCACGTTGAAACGTAAAGAAAACATAAAGGGCATACGGCTTAATGATCTTCGCCGCAGGAGCGACAATGATCTGATGTTCACTTATGTTCAGCCTCTCCAAAAACAACAGGGGTATTTGCTTTCGGACAGTGCAGCGCATTCGCATTATGAGGGGAACAATGTTCGTTTTCTTACACGTTACCGATATCACTTCGGGAAAACGCTCTCCGCAGCGCTCACTATGGAGAAGGATGCCGGGGAGAAGTTCTTTCCGGGACGTGCCGGACTGGATTTCAATTCTGTAGCGTTATTCTACAAAGGCGAAGGCCTCGTCAGGAAGCTGGTTCTCGGTGATTATTCACTGCAGTTCGGTCAGGGTCTCAGCATGTGGTCCGGACTGAGCTTTGGTAAGGGAGCGGCTATTGCATCAATAGCAAGGCAACAAAGTGGGTTAAAACCATATACCTCAACCAATGAAGTGCAGTTCTTAAGAGGGACAGCGGCAAGTGTTGGATTCGGGAAGCTTGAGTTTACGCCGTTTGTGTCCTTGCGAAAAGTTGACGGGACACTATCCGCTGCGGATTCTTCCGAATCGGCTCAAAGCATTGTTTCTCTCGGGCAGAGCGGACTTCACCGTACTGCGACAGAAATAAAGAACCATAACAGTATCAACCAATTGGTGTATGGTTCAAGTATTCAGTATTCTGATCATGCCTTTCGGGCGGGCGCCGTTCTATACCAAACTACTTTCAGCGAAGAATTCCAACCTGGAAAATATCTGTATGATAAATTTCATTTTACCGGTTCTTCAGTAGCAAATGTCAGCTTATACTATAACTATAATTGGCAAAACGCCTATTTCTTTGGAGAAGTTGCACACACTCCTGGTTACGGATTTGCATGGATGAGCGGGGCAATGGCTGCTCTGTCTAAACAGGTTTCTGCGGTAGTACTTTACCGTGACTATCAAAAAGATTTTTATTCTTTTTTTAGTCAGGGTGTGGCTGAAGGCAGTGCGGGCACTGCTGAAAAGGGCCTTTATGCCGGACTCATGCTTAATCCGGATTCAAAAACGGAATTCTTGATTTATACCGATGTATTCAGATTTCCCTGGCTGAAGTACGGAGTGGATGCGCCATCCCGGGGATATGAACTGCTTTCACAGTTTTCTTATTCTCCGCGCAAAAGCTTCAGGCTTACCTTAAGGTATAAGTTAAAGAACAAACCGGAAAATGATGATGGAAATGAAACAGTCCACTTTTTGCAGGATGTCCAAAAACAAAACTTCAGAGTCGAGCTCCATTATAAAACCGGATCTTTTCAGCTTAGAAATAGGGTAGAAGTAGTTCTGTATAAAAAAGATCAGCTGAGAGAACAAGGTCTCCTGATGCACCAGGATATCATTTACAAGCCGATGAAATCGAGGGTAAGCGGAAGTATTCGACTGGCTTTATTTAATACCGATGGTTTTAATTCAAGAATTTATGCGTATGAAAACGACCTATTGTATAGTTATTCCATTCCAGGGTATCAGAATGGCGGCGTGCGATTTTATATGAATGCAAAATACCGGATAACCCGCAATACAGATTTGTCGGCGCGGTACGCTATCAGCAGTTATACAAATCGTGATGAGATAGGCTCCGGATTGGATAAGATAAAAGGCCATAATAAGTCGGATTTTAAAATGCAGCTGAGATTTCAGTTTTGATGATGGAATTCAAAGGCGGCATAATATTCTTAAGGATACTTCTTCCGGCAATTGCAGGAACGTGGCTTGGGCTTTCTTTGCCAGCCTCTGATTTTGCTGTCTCGATTCTGCTGTCAGCGTGCCTGATCCTCTTTGTTATGCTGGTGGCATGCCATTGTGGGTATCGACGTTTTAAACTCTATTTATATCGCTGGTTGCCGGGTGCAATTGTACAGGCACTGGTCATATTTGTATTCAGTTCTATAGCTTTAAGCCAGAATCCCTTATATCGTGATGATCATTTTAGTAAAAACAAGGCTGATGTACTGATTGCTGAGATCAGCTCAGAGCCGCATCTTTCCAACAAAACATGGAGGTTTGAAGTATTGGTCAGGCAGGGGCTGAAGGAGAGACGTTTTATTCCTTTAAGTGGTAAAATGCTGATCACTGTGTATGCCGATAAGATGGGATGCAGCTATGAAAACGGTGATCGTTTACTGATTCCAGCTGACTTTACCGAAACACAAGCACCCCTGAACCCTTTTGAATTTAACTATAAGCAATATCTTGCAAACAAAGGTATTTTTCATCAGGCTTTTTTTTACAGCAGCGCCCTAAAACTTCTGAATATACCTGTGAAAAAGAGCGTCAGCAGCTTCGTTCTAAAGTTGAGGCAAAGAATGGTCGGTGACTTTAGCCAGTATATTAAGAATGAAGATGCCGCAGCTGTTGCATCGACACTCATACTTGGGTACAAATCGAGTTTGAGTGACGAGATATTAAAGGCTTATTCACGAACTGGTGTTATGCATGTATTGTCTGTGTCAGGAATGCATGTGGCCATGCTGATGGTTATGCTTACCTATATGTTGTGGTTTCTGAAGCAACGGAAAGGGCTGAGGATAATACAATCGCTGTTGATTATTCTGATCATCTGGTTTTATTCATTTCTAACCGGTTTCTCTGCTGCTGTTTGTCGTGCCGCACTTATGATTAGTTTTGTTATAATCGGGAAAGCTTTTAACCGCGACAGTAATACCACGAACAGCGTTGCTGCCTCGGCCGTAATTCTATTAGCATATAATCCATGTTTTTTAAAAGATATTGGGTTTCAGTTGTCTTTTCTAGCTGTGTTCGGTTTGATACACTTATATCCTATGATCTACAAGCTATTTTCAATTCAGAATTGGATAGCAGATAAACTATGGTCGTTTACTGCTATATCGCTTTCTGCACAGATATTTACCTTCCCCTTGTGCATGTATTACTTCAATCAGTTCCCGCTTTATTTTCTGATAAGTAACTTGTTTATCGTACTGCCGGTTACACTGATTATGTACGCAGGCGTCGCTTTTATGTTAATTCCCTTTGAGCCATTCTCTAAAGCCCTTGGCTGGATCCTGGAGAAAACGATTGTCTTTGTAAACGACGGACTACTCCTTGTCGAAAGGCTTCCCTATTCGGCTATACACGGTCAAAGGTTCGGTTTTTGGTACTATGCTTCTATCTATCTTATTATCGCATTGTTTATCTTTTCCTTTCAGTATAAAAGAAAACTTTTTTTTTATAGTGCACTATTAGTTGTCTTTCTTCTTGCTTCAGTTAATTCGCAGCAGTCCCTGCAACAGAGCCATAGAAAGAGCATCATGTTTTTTAGCATGCGAAAGAATACAGCAGTAGGCTTTTTTAATGGAAGGAAAGGCTATATAGTTACTGATCTCAACAGAGACAGCAAAACCTTTACCTACTCTGTTAGCCCGCTGATTGAAGCAAGGAGCCTTACAATAGATAATTATTATCCTGCTGTTGCCGGTTTCAATAACAGCTGCTTTTATTCTGACGGACATTTTTATGAGTTTCTCG
>DALYUO010000108.1:7874-8278 GCA_031981225.1 Pararcticibacter sp. | reverse complement strand
TTATTAATCTGGGACAGGGCATTTGATTTTAAGCACTATAAGGGGAATATAGCTGTCCAGTATCTTTTGCTGAGCAGAAATCCTGTTGTCGATATTAAGAGCCTTCGCCATCAAGTCCGGTTTAAACAACTTATAATAGGAGGTGATAATTCAGATTTCAGGATTAAAAAATGGACGAGAGAAGCAGAAGTTCTCGGTATAAAATACTACGTATTGAAAAATGCGCCGGCGATTGAAATGTATTTATAGCATTGTAACGGTCTCCCAATGAAAGCTTATCGCTATATTAGCTAAAGTAAAGCCTTTGCTTTACCGTAAAACAGATGAAGCTCCAGTCAATTACACGAGACGTTATTCATACCATCAGCCGCTATAGTAACTGGAAACCCGCCGGTATAGAGCAG
>DALYUO010000108.1:0-7864 GCA_031981225.1 Pararcticibacter sp. | reverse complement strand
ATTCGGACAGGTCTATGTGGCTGAGGTTTATCGATGTTTGCCTGATGTGTCTTGGTATCGTTTTTACGGTGGCGGGTATCATTTTCTTCTTTGCTTATAACTGGCAGGACATGCATAAGTTCCTTAAGCTCGGTTTGATACAAGGGCTTCTGATCGCAGCGATTGCCCTGGTTCTGTTCTCGAGGTTTGATGTCTTTATTAAAAACTGTATCCTTTGCGGCGCATCCTTTCTTACCGGTGCACTGTTTTCGGTATATGGACAGATATACCAAACGGGTGCCAATGCCTACGATTTCTTCCTGGGCTGGACGGTCTTTATCACACTATGGGCTGTGGTTTCACGCTTCGCGCCCTTATGGCTTTTGCTGATCTCCCTTGTCGATATTACGATAATGCTATATGCCAACCAGGTTGCACGGGGCTGGTCGGCGCCCCTGCTGTTCTGTATCCTTTTCGTGGTCAACACCGGCTGCCTGATTGGGTTTATGCGCTTTGAGCGCCTCAATACACCCCGGTGGTTTCTTAAGATACTTGCTATCAGCTCGGTTTGCTGGAGCACGATCAGCATTGTTGCCGGCATTGGTACGCAGTATAGCCTGGCCTGGTGGATCTCTCTTGCTATTGTTACTGTTATGTATGCTGCAGGCATTGTATATAGCTTCAAATCAAGAACGATATTTTACCTGCTGATCATTCCTCTGAGTGTTATCATTATCGTTTCTGCTCTTCTTGTTGAAACCGGAGACCAGCATTTAACATCAATGCTGTTTGTTGTGAGCGCTTTTATTGTGAGCAGTATTACCGTTTTAATTACCAAGCTGATAAGGCTTAACAAGACATGGAATGGAGAATAAACCTGTTGAAAAATTGCTTACTGAAATAGAATCTGCCGAAGGAGCATATTTTGAGGCGGATGCTGTAGAAATACAGCAGGAACTGGCCAGGCGCGCCTCTTTGTATTCGGGCCTGGGTATAAAAGCGCTTTCGATTGCCGGAGGCGCTTTAGCGGGTGTTTTTTTTATGGCATTTCTGTTTTCTATTGGGTTAAATAAATCGGGAACGGGCATGCTTGTTTTGGGCCTGGCCTGCATCGCCGCCGCCTTGTTCTTGCAGAGGGTGATTAATAGTCTCATACTGGATACAGCTGTCATTTCTGCTTATGCTATTGGCCATATTTCTCTTGCCGCCGGTTTGAACCACCTTCATGTGGACGAAAACTTCACCGCCCTGGCTTTATGTGCCATTTCGCTGGCTAGTATCCTGCTCACCGAAAGCTTTATGCTGGTTTTTATAGCAGTGCTTGTTTTTAATGGCGGCTTGCTCGCTTTTGTGCTGATTAATAATGCGCATTATTTTATCTTTCTGTTAACTGCTTTCGTAAGTATCTCGTTTACCTGGATACATCTGGCAGAGTCGTCGATACTATCGGGGAACAGGAAACTGAATATCCTCTATAATCCTGTTCGTGCGGGCCTTTTGTTTTCATTTATAGGCTTATTGTTTGTTCTGGCATGGAGGGAGTTCTTTGTGTTGCATTCAACGCCAATGTGGATCTCTTCTGCGATCATCATTGCTGCTGTGATGCTCGTAATACAGCGGATACTGAAAACTACTCCCGGCATCAGCAACAAGAATTACCTGCTGATCTATTTCTTTAGCTTTCTGCTGCTCTTGCCCTGCCTTTTTGCTCCGGCTATTATTGGCTCTGTTTTAATTTTGCTGCTATGCTTTCATACCGGCCACCGCAGCGGCCTTATTCTGGCCATTATGTCTTTCGCCTTTTTTGTGTTTTTGTATTATTACGACTTAGGGTATACACTTTTAACCAAGTCGGCTATTCTGTTTGTATCAGGGCTGCTTTTTTTGCTGGCCTGGGTTGTGTTTAAAAAACAAATAAAAAATTATGAAAAGGAGTAGTGCCGTTATTATTCTTTTGAACCTGCTTCTTCTTTTAATTTACTTTAACTGGAATGTTTTTGAGAAGGAGAAAACGCTGAAGCAGGGTAAACTGGTACTGCTGGAGCTGGCGCCGGTAGATCCGCGGTCATTAATGCAGGGCGACTATATGCGACTCAGCTATTCTTTGGTGCAAAATATATCGCCGCATAAGCGGCCGAAGAGGGGGTACTGCGTGGTGCGGCTTGACAGGCATCAGGTGGCCAAAAAGGTTCGGTTTCAACAGCATAAACTCCCGCTTCATGAGGGGGAGTACCTGATAAAATACTTTTATAACGACTTCTTCATTGATCTTGGAGCGGGATCTTACTTCTTTGAAGAAGGTACCCAGGCCAAATACGTGAATGCCAAATATGGGGGGGTGAGGATCGACGACGAAGGAAACAGCGTCCTCACTGGATTGTATGATAAGAGTTATAATCTGATTAAATGACCAGTCTTCCATCTATTCGTTTATCCGACTTAGCCGCCGAGGTCTTACAGGTAATTGAACAGAGTTTTGCCTCGAAGTCGTATTGGGTGATTGCAGATGTGACGAACCATACCTTTAAACAGCAGAGCAACTATCACTATTTCGAGCTGGTGGAAAAGGATGCCGCATCGAATAATGTGGTTGTTAAATTTCCTGCCAGGGCATGGGGAACGGGATCGCAGAAAATAGCGCAGTTTGAAAAGCTTACCGGGCAACGGTTTGGCAATGACATCAATGTTCTTGTAAATGTATCGGTTGAATATCACGCCACTTATGGATTGCGGCTCAGTGTAACCGGCATCGACCCTAACTTTACTTTAGGCTTGCTGGAACAACAGCGCCAGGAAACGCTTAACCGCCTCGTAAGGGAGTATCCTGATCATATTCAGCTTATTGATGGTCGTTATATTACGTATAACAGCCGGCTTCGCTTAAACAGGGTGATCCAGCGCATTGCCATTCTTTCTTCGAGCGCCTCGGCCGGGTTTCAGGATTTTACGCATACGCTCGAAAATAACAATCATGCTTATCGCTTTCTTACGGATCATTATGTAGTAATGGTGCACGGTGAAAACAATGCCCGCCAGTTCGTTGATAAAATAGTGGAGGTTTATCATTCGGGGATCGCGTACGATGCAATGGTTATTATCAGAGGGGGAGGCGCCCAAACGGATTTCCTTCTTTTTAACGACTATACTGTTGGCCGCGCCATAGCGAGGTTCCCGATACCGGTGATTACAGGCATCGGGCATCAGAAAAACGAGACGATTGCCGACCTTATGGCCCATACCTCAACGAAAACACCTACGCAGGCTGCCGAGTTCATTATCGCTCATAACAGGAAGTTTGAGGAAGACCTGCTTGGTCTTCAGAAACGTTTGGTGATTAAACTGCAGCAGACTATCTCGGGGCAGTCCAGGGCGCTTGCTTTGCTTCATTCTCTGACGGTAAACTATATCCGGAATTATCTGGACGATAAAAATGAACTGCTGAACCGGCAGAATCAGCTGATTACGGGCCATTCAAAATCCTTGCTTTTTAAGCACCGATCGATTCTTCATAACCTTTCTTCGCTTGTTTCGGCTAACCCCAGGATGATAATTTATAACCGGAAGGCAGACCTGAAGAATATTTGCAGTAACTTGAGTACTTTTAACGGCTTATATCTTAAGAACAGGCAAAGCGAGTTAAGTCACTATGTCTCAGTGATCAGAATGATGGCCCCTGAAAATATTATGAAAAAGGGCTTTGCCATTATAAAGGCAAAGGACAGGATTACGAGCACTGCCGACGATATTGAGAAAGGGGAGAACATTATTATCCTGTTTGCGGCTAAAGAAATTAAGGCAAAAGTAGAATCAAAAGAAAACTATGGAGGAACAGAGCTTAACATATGAGGCGGCTTTTGATGAGCTGACAAGGATCGCAAAAGAGATCGAATCGGAATCTGTATCGGTGGATGTGCTGGCCGAAAAAGTGAAGAGGGCGTCTGTGCTGGTGACCTTCTGCCAGGCAAAGCTCCGGTCCGCCGAATCGGAGGTAAACAATATCATCGCCCAGATGGATCAGAATACCCGCTAGATTTCATCAAGGATAGTCTTTAGCTCCCGGATGATGGGAGTCTGGCCGGGATGGATCCTAAGCAACGCTTCTTCTGTATCAAACCATTCGGCTTTGTCTGTTTCGGGGAATGACTGCATTCTCCCTGACTTTGGGGGCCACTCTATTTCAAATTCGTTGGAGCAAATATAACATGGATCAAAGTCGGCCTCCGCAGCCCATACGGATATAGTCTTTCCACTCTTTAATCTAACGGGAGTTAAGGGAGTGAAATTTGCGCTAGCGATGGTGTTTCCCGTTTCTTCAAAGAATTCGCGCCTGGCTACTTCAAGAGGTTCTTCCTGGTCAGAATATTCACCTTTTGGAACAGACCATACCCCTGCATCTTTCTTTGAATAAAATGGTCCGCCCGGATGCACCAGCAATACCTGCAGACGCTCATCTTTATAGCGGTATACCAGTATTCCGGCGCTTTTCTTTGGCATGTTTTACTGTGAATAAAGCTGTTTAATTATACGTAGTAAGTTTTAAGTGTAATTTATTGCGTATTACTTACGCCAACTATTCATCACATATTACTTATTACGTATAACTTACTACTTATAACTTACTTAAGACTGTGAAATGACTTTGTCTACTTCTTCTCCGATTGATTGTATAACTGAAGGCGACTGTTCGGAAACTTCCCTGGTTTTCCAGTGTCCGTCTGTGTCTTTATAGATACGGGCAATGAATTTCTGGTCTTTGTTTACAATGTACGTTCCGGCAGCTACTTTCTCTTCCTGATGCTATGTGAGTACTGCACAGGCATATATCGAAAATAGCCAGCGCTTAGTTGTTTTAAGTGCCAGTTTATAAGTTCTAATCAATGAATGATATAACTGGTTTATATTCAGTTACTCAAAACTATGACATAGTACCGAATGGCGCTAGCCAGAAGAGTTAGAGATGCTTGGTCCTGTTGGTTTCTGATTAAAACATTCTGATGGTTTTTATTTTGTTTTGATTTGTTTTCTTTTGTTGTATTTTTGGATGCCCTCCACTTGTTAATCGAAAGAAACGAGGTGGGAATGGTCCCTGTTAAATAGTATTGGATGATTACTAACCATTGATAAACATTAGTCTGAAAAATTGATTTTATTATGCTGTCAGAACAGGAGCTTACAGAGGCAATAAGGGCTGGTGATAAGAGAGCGTTTGGTAAGTTCTACAAAGGCTACTACAATCGTTTAATAGTACATGTCTTGTTTCTGACCGGTTCAGAAGAGGTAGCAGAGGATATAGTGCAGGAGGCATTCACCAGAGTATGGGAAAAGCGCGCTGTATTAAATACTGACCTTTCATTGAAGGGGCTGGTAAGACAAATTGCCAAGAATTTGGTCTATGATCATTGTCGTAAAGTGAAGGTTGCTCAGAACTACGAAAAGCAGTTTATGGAAGTGGCTCATGATGAGACAACTCTGCAACTTGAATACAAGGAACTTGAACGGGTTTTATCCCAGGCACTGGTTTTGCTTTCTCCCGAGAAGCAGGAGATTTTCAGGCAAAGCCGGTTTGAAAATAAGACGTACTCGGAGATAGCCATTAGCCTTAAAACCACTCCGAAAGCCGTGGAACGTCATATGTCGCGTACTCTTTCTTTCATCAAAGAATATCTATCAAAACATTCAAGCGAGGCAATCTCATTGCTCTTTTGCTGCGTATTGCTCAAGTAAAGTACTCCGATTATTTGCTGTGGAAAAAAAGTTTTCATAAGAGGGGGGATTTGTTTTTCTAAAACGTAATAGGAGTGACTTTAGAAAAATGGATAAAGAAATTGTTAAGGACGCAATCAGAAGATATCTCAATAATGAGCTTTCTGAGTCTGGTAGACAACAGCTCATTGAGCTGTTTTCGAACATGACTAATGACAAAGCAGGGGAACTGTTTGATGATCTGTCGAGTCAGGTCGATGACCTTAGCGAGGCAGAGCTCCGCAGGCTCCATAGAATGCTTAAATATTCTGCTTTAAACAGAAAGTTCAAAAAGGCTAATCCTGCGCCTTTTAAATTTAAATTGTCTCCAACTATTCTAAAAGTCGCAGCATCTATCATTCTTGTATCGGTTTTGTCTTTCTTCGTTGGTAAGCTATTACTTCACAGAGATAACGTGTCTTTTGAATATGTAACAAAACAAAATGAAACAGGCAAAAAAATGAAGATTGTATTACCGGATGGATCTGACATTTGGTTAAATGCACGAAGTAAAGTGAAGTTTCTTAAACATTTTGGATTAGAACGGAGAGATGTCTGGTTGGAAGGAGAGGCGTTTTTTTATGTCGCTCCGGACCGCTCCAGACCATTTGTGGTACATACTACTCAAGGTCTTTTCACAAAGGTTCTGGGCACCTCTTTTAATATTTCGGCTTTTGAAAGGACCGGTAATGTAAAGATTGCAGTAGCCACCGGAATGGTGATGGTAGGAAAAGGTACGAAGGTCTTCGGGAAACTAGCAAAAAATCAACAATTAACTTATGACGCTTCCACTAAAAGCTTCAGCATTGGAAAAACTGAATATGCTGATGCCTGGCTTCGCGATGAACTTGTATTTGATAGAAAAACGATAAGAGAAATTTCGAACGTGCTTGAGCATACCTATCAGGTCCACATTGACATTTCAAAGGATGTTCCACTTGACCTTAAATGCACCGGTACATTCAGCACTGACCAGTCTGCTGAAGAAATCATGAAGACGCTTTGCAGATTGTATCCGATAACGTATGAAAAAGAGAACGACACTATAAGAATCAGAAAGGAATCGATTATGGAAAAGTAGGTGTTATTTTAAGTTAAGCCGGGTGTTATACACCCGGCTTAGAGAAGTGCTGCGGTCATAACGCCAATTATTCCCCGCAGCAGAGTATTTATCCAATTATGAATAAAACCAGATGTAAAATTATGCAAATTTCTTTACGAAAGAACAGAATCCTGTTGCTTATTGCTATGAGGTATTTCTTATTCACATTTACCGTTGTCTGCATGCTTTCGAATGTGTTATTCGCCAATAGCAGTTCGGCTCAGCAATTAAAGACTGCGAAGGTCAGTATAGTATTGACAAACAAGACGATTGCAGAGGTGCTGTCAGAAATTCAGTCATCCACCGGACTAAGATTTGTCTATAACCCCGATGAACTCAGTAATGTCCGACTGGCTGACAGTGAAGTTTACCAAAATGAAAATGTAACGTCGCTCCTGCGGTCTCTCGGATACAATTGTATCGAAGAAGGGAAAAATGTTGTTGTTAAAAAGGCAATAACGTTTGAACAAAAAGCGAATATAACAGTCACCGGAACGGTCAGGGATTCGACAGGGCAGACCCTCGTTGGTGTATCGGTGAGGGTAAAAGACAGGAATATCGGTACCAGCACAGATGTTAATGGAAAGTATGTCATTGAAGCGCCTGAAAACGCAACTCTTGTGTTTACTTATATCGGGTTCAGAACTAAGCAGGTACAGGTTAACAATCGCAGAAACCTTGATGTGGCGCTTTCCATGGAGGACTCTTTTCTCGAAGAGGTGACGGTAGTAGGCTTTGGCGTTCAAAAGAAGATCAGTCTTGTAGGATCACAATCATCGATTAGTGTAAAAGATCTTAAAACTCCGGTTTCCAACCTAACAAATTCCCTGGGAGGCCGGGTTGCCGGCATCGTATCAATGCAGCGTTCAGGGGAGCTTGGCTACAACGACGCCAATATATACATTCGCGGGATATCAACCTTTAGCGCCGGGCTGAGTGCCCCTCTTACCCTTGTGGACGGAGTGCCGCGGTCGATCTCTAACGTAGATGCAGAAGATATAGAAAGTTTTCAGATCCTAAAGGATGCTTCGGCCACTGCGG
>DALYUO010000107.1:15708-15953 GCA_031981225.1 Pararcticibacter sp. | reverse complement strand
TGATGCTTGACGCCGCCAGACCCTTATTTGCGCTTCCCCGGTTTGTTAACGTGTTCCAGTATTCAAACTCATCGTAGACGTTATAATCCAGACTCCAGCTGGTCCTGAATTTCAGTCCTTTTACGATATCTGCCTCTCCGTAAACATTACCGATATACCGGGTGCTTTTAGAGTTCATATCGGTATTATTAATCAGCACATCCAGGTTATCAAATCCAGCCCACTTCGCATAGGTTCCGTCAGCA
>DALYUO010000107.1:9618-15678 GCA_031981225.1 Pararcticibacter sp. | reverse complement strand
TAAACTTTGGAAGATAAGTCGGCGTATGCAGGGCGGCCTGTAAAATCCCGCCTTGAGGACCATCTCCTACCCTTGCATTTGTTCGCGACGACCTCGACAAAATATTGCTGGTACCGATCTTTATAATTGAATTGATATTCTGGTCGAGATTGATTTTAAAACTGGCACGGCTGTAATCATTTGTTTTTAAGGTAGCATCCTGTGAGGTGTATCCCCCGCCTATATAATACCGCGTCTTATCATTGCCGCCTGCTACAGAAAGATCATAGTTCTGAAGGAGGGCGGTACGAAAGATATCATTCAGCCTGTCGTAGGTCTGCTGTTCTTCCGGCAAACCGCGACCACCATCCGACACAGGACGGAACGGCCTCGTGGCGGAGGGTTTTCCGTCGTTTGTCCAGGCCTCATTAATGATCGTTGCGTGTTCAGGCCCCGTTACGAGGTCCCAAAGTTCAGGCGCCCAGGAAGCACCTATATACGAGTTCAAAGAAATTGCTGGCCTTGCATTATACTTTCCTCTTTTTGTGGTGATCAAAACCACTCCATTTGCCGCCCTAGCGCCATAAATCGCCGTAGCTTCAGCATCTTTCAATACCGAGATCGATTCAATATCCGCAGGGTTAATGTCTGCAAGCGGGTTGTTTGACTGCCCCTGTGTAGTAATCTTCTGAAGCGACTGATTATTTATAAAAACCCCATCCACAACATAAAGCGGGTCGCTGCTGGCGTTTATTGACGTTGTTCCGCGTATCCTGAAAAACAAACCGTCGCCGGGGATTCCTGTGTTAGCAGCAATCTGTACTCCGGCGGCCCGGCCCTGGAGTTGCTGATCAAAACTCGCCACTGGCTTGCTAGCAATATCAGATGCCTTCACTACAGAAACGGCGCCTATTACCGATCGCTTATTCTGCGTGCCATATCCTACTATCACTACTTCGTTGAGTGCCTTGACGTCTTCCTTCAACAGGACTTCGATGGGAGTACCTGTTGCTGTAACCTCAGTTTTCTCGTAACCCACGTAACTGAGGATGAGTTTGTAGGGAAACTTCTGTCCCGTTACAAAATTAAACCGGCCCCTGGAGGCAGCATGTGTAGTCCCTTTAATCTGAACAGAAACCCCAATAAGAGGCTCCTTTGTTTTTGCATCGAGAACGGTTCCAAGCAAAGTTGAATTGATTAATGGAGGAGGATCGAGTTGGGCCTTAGTAGCACCCGGAACCAGAAAGAAGAAAAAAAATGAAAAGATAGAACATGCCGAAACAGAACTTCGGAAAGTATTTTTCATACCTTTGAATGTTTTTGTTAATGAGAAATCGATTAATAAAAGCAGAGAGGAAAATCAGTAGAAATTAGCGTTACTGTTTGATTTTCCGCATCAAAAGCCGGCAGGATAACCCTGCCGGTTTATATTAAATCAACAACAACATATAGAGTTCTTTCTATCCGGATTAGACCTTAGATTCTTTGAGAAGAGCGAAACTTTAGTAATTACATTTTTCATAATTCAATTAACCTTATTATAAGTACGTCGATAATGCAGACGCAAATATAGAAGAATATTTCAAATTATAATTAATCTATAGATTTTATAGAGTATTAAGGGGCTACTCTCTTAATACCACAGTCGGGGCGGTTATCATAATAAAATCGCCCCTGGCTTTTTAACAGCGACAATTACAGCTTCGCACAAAACAGAAAGGCCGTAAAAGGCTCCGTTTCGAGGCCTGGAACAGCGCCTCACGCCTCAAACGGAGGGACATTCCATTTGCAATAAGCGGTTATATAAACTTAGACTTATAACCATTTGTTTGCCGTCATCCAGTCTCTGCATCTTTCTATCCACAGATCAGGAGTGGAAGGGTTTTCTAATCCGTATCCATGGCCACCTTTAGGATAGATGATGAGCTCGGCCGCTACTCCATGCTTCCGCAGGGCCTTATAGTAATGGATACTATTTTCAGGGCTTACCGCACCATCATCACCAGCGTGTATCATCAAGGTGGGAGGCGTGTACTTATCGACTTGCCGTTCATTGGAATACTTGATAACATCTTCTATAGAGGGATTATCCCCCAAAAGGTTCTTCTTTGACCCGACATGAGTCAGACTGTCTGTCATACTTATAACCGGGTAAACCAGCACGGCAAAGTCCGGCCTGAATACTGATACATCGTCGGTTTGATTAATCAAATTCTTCAGATAATGAGTACTTAATGTTGCTGCGACATGACCACCCGCGGAAAACCCGACAACACCTATTTTATTAGGATTGATATGCAATTTAGCTGCCCCTTTTCTCACCATGCTGATTGCTTGCTGCGCATCCTGTAAAGGACCCGTGCATTTATCAACCATTGTAAGATTGCTCGGCATCCGGTACTTTACTACAAAAGCAGCCACACCGATCTTGTTAAAAGCTTCAGCTACTTTTTTACCTTCTGCAGTAATGGATACTCCGGCATAACCGCCGCCGGGGAAAATAACTACAGCGGGAACAGATAATGCAGCAGATTCAGGCAAATAGGCCGTAATGGTTGGAACCGTAGTGTTGTAAATAAACTTATTGCCTTGTCCTATGTCCCGCGATTTTTCCTCCAGCGCATGATCAATTGAATTTGGGATCTTCACGTCCGGATATAAAGGCGCTTCTGCTTGCTCATTACTACTTCCTTTTAACACCGTGTTTAAGTCAACCGGCGAAACGCCCCTAATAGGAATAGTTCCCATTAGTGCTTTAACGACAGCCTTATGCATTACAGGTGTATTGGAATAAGCATTGATACACGTATTTACCCTTTCAAAATACTCATTTATGAGATAGGGGTTCCCAAACGATACTATCAATACCTTCTCCTTAGGCATGGCATTGATTGCCCATGCCGATTGAGCTTCGTCATCAGAAAGCTGAAGAGGCCCGAAGGGTGAGTGAGGACTCCGCGCGACTGCAAAAATGATACGGTCATACTTTTGCGTAACGTCTTCCGTCCAACCCTGCGATTCATAGAGTATATTATGTTGAAAATCTACCTGAAAACCTTTCTCACGTAGGGACTGCGCAAAAAGTTTCAAATTCTTCACATGGGAGTCTCCACCCTTTCGTCCGATTGGCGCAACGCCAACTACCAGTATCTTTCGATCTTTTTGTGGATTGAGCGGGAGTAAATGATACCGGTCACGAACCAAAGTGACGGCCTGTTCGCAAATTCTATCAGCAGTGAAGGCCGCCTGTTCCTTTTCACTCGCAGACATCGGACGAACTAGAGTCCTTCCTTTATCCAGCAAACCCAGGCGCTCTTTCAGAGCCCACACCCGCTGCACTGCATCGTCCAAACGTTGCATCGGTATCACTCCTCTTTTGATACGCGCTTCGATGGTATCCATAAAGCGATACGACGGCCACAGCATCACATCCACTCCGGCCATAAAACTGTGCACCTCGCCTTCCAAAGGATCATCATAATATCCACGGAAGCCACCCATAATCAAAGCGTCCGAAACGATCACTCCCTTAAAGCCCATTTCACCTTTTAACAAATCTGTAAGCAACTCTTTCGAAAGAGTTGCCGGGGGATAAAACCCGTTTATCTTTTCTTTTTGATAGGATGGTAAGGTAATATGTCCGGGCATAATACAGGTTACACCGCTATCAATAAGAGCCTGGAATACTCTCCCGTGTTTCTGTTTCCAGACTTCAAAAGGAAGGGAATTGCATGACGTAACCAAATGCTGATCGCGGGAATCTACACCGTCGCCCGGGAAGTGCTTGATCGTTGCAGCAACACCGTTGTCCTGTAAGCCGCGGATTTGCTGTCTCAGTAGTTTCACAGCCCGATCCGGATCATCACCGATACTGCGAACATTAACAATTGGGTTCAGGGGATTCAGGTTGATGTCTGCAACTGGATGTAACACCCAGCTAACACCCACCGACCGGCATTCCTTAGCTACAGCCTTTCCATAAGCGTAAGCTAATTCAGGTGAATTAGCAGCGCCGAGCGACATTTCGTTCGGAAAAGAGGTCATGCCCTGAATACTGACTCCCGACTCATAGTCTTCCTGAAAAAGCAGGGGAAGTTCGCTGGCTCCCTGGTACTCCAAACACCTTTTTTGTATATGTGTAAACCAGTCTTCCGGTTTTACTCCCTCCCAAAGTTTCCAGCCCAAAAAGTATCCCGTAACGGGATACTTTTTAAAATAAGTCGATAACGACCCGTTACCCAGTTGCAATTCAAGTTTCCTGTCAGGTAGCATCAGCATCGTCTGCCCTATTTTCTGCCTCACAGATAACTTTTTCCATGAGGTGTCTTTGGGGATGAACAGCGACGACTTATTAGATTGAGCATGAACAAACATGCCAGCTAACAACAGCACCACAGTGCAACATGATAAAACCCGTTTCATATTTAATTGATCCAGCCGGGATTTTGTTCAAGGTTAGGGTTCATTTGAATCTCTGACACAGGGATGGGCCACGCATACAAGAAATCACCCTTATAGGAATAGTCACTCACGTTAGTACCCCAAACCTGTTTTTTGCCAGCACCCGGGTAAAAGACTTTCTCCTTCCACGTTTTCCACCTCAGTTCATCAAAATAGTTGATCCCTTCATTCGGAAACTCAACTCTTCTTTCATTTTGAATGCGTTCTCTCAAATCGAGCTGGCCCTGCACCGTAGTGGCTGCATTTGAATTCAGTAAAGCGACACCGGCCCTTGCCCTCACCTCATTTACCTTTTCCGCAGCCTCTGCAACCAAGCCCTGTTCATTCAACGCTTCAGCCCACATCAGAAGAACATCCCCATAGCGAATAATCGGAAAATCCGTTGGCGAAAAGTTTCGGTCGACAATTTCAGAAACTCCCTCGTAAACAAACTTCCGGTACAGGTAATAGAAATAATTCTGCGTATCGGTCTGAAGATCTCCTCCTGTTGCTGCCTGAGCGCGGTAAGGCCATCTCATTGTCGCAATTGCGGGAGTGGCAGTATTGTTAAAAGCTCCAAGGTAAGTTCCATACGGAGTGATCACATTCGCTTCCAAACGAGGATCACGGTTCAGATAAGCCTGTCTTACACGTTGCTCATTTCCCGTCGGAAGATACAAACTCATCTTCGCTCCTCTAGCCGTCGCAACTGCAATTTCCGGGGCGGTCAGATTATCTCTCAAAAAAAATACTTCTCTTTCAGCCTCTGTTAAAGACGAGTATCCTGGAATCACGGAGTTCCAGTCAAATTTAGATCCATCTTTATTTTCATACAGATCTACTAGATTAGGGGACGGAAAGTAATAATTCCACCCTGAACCGAATGAAGAGCGGCTGCCGCAATACAACTGAGTTGAGCCGCCGAAGCCAGACTGGCTGATATTCTGGATCGAGAAAATCATTTCCGGACACTGTTCATTCGCTGTCTTAAATAAAGCCTTATAGTCAGAGAAAAGTGTATAACCGGCGGCTTTTACCTGCGCAAAATCAGCCGCAGCCAGGTCCCACTTTTTCATATATAAATGCACCTTCCCGCGAAGCGCATAAGCAGCGCCTTTAGTTACATGACCATAATTCTGGTTTCCGGCCGCATATCTGGAGGGGAAGTTCTGTTCATTGATACAATCGCCTAGATCTGCCAGTATCTGGCTCCATACTTCTTCTTCCGTTGCCCGCGCTTTTTTTGCTTCATCAGGCGAAAACGGCTCCAGATAGATAGGCACGCCTTTATATAACTGGTTTAACCTAAAATAAAAGTAAGCGCGCAGGAACTTACACTCGGCAAGATATCTTGCTTTCTTCTCAGGAGTCGAAGGAGATTTTAAAGGAATATTGACGATAGCGTCGTTCGCCCTTTGAATACCTTCATACATATATTGCCAAATTTTGGAGTATAGCTCATCACCGGCCGTCGTTGTCCCTGTTAACAGCGGTTCATCTCCTCTTGATTCGCCGGTAAATCCAAAACGGTCCATCTCGTAAAGTTCATAAGGTGAGGTATTCCCGCTATTTCCGATGCCTATCCTCAAAGCCGAGTAAACCCCTGCTACCCCTAAATCGGTGAGGTTATCGGTACTCCAC
>DALYUO010000107.1:1186-9608 GCA_031981225.1 Pararcticibacter sp. | reverse complement strand
GCAGAAGAGACAGATGAATAAGGTGTGGTATCAAGCAAATTTTTGTCACAACCGCAGATAAAAAGTGTAAGTATGATCGCTAATATCTTTTTCATAATGTCTTCAGATTTAAAAAGTTACATTTAGCCCTAGAGAATATTGCCTCATCGTGGGATAAACCATCCCAGGCCCTACTTCAGGATCTACACCAGGAAAATCACTTATGGTAAGCAAATTCTCACCACCAACATAAATTCTTACGTTGCTCATCGAAAGCCGTTGAATAAACTTAGCGGGGATAGAGTACCCTAATTGTAAATTTCTAAGCTTAATGTACGAGGCTTTATAGAGATAGTAGTCACTTGCTCTTCCATTCTGGGCGTCCGTACTCTTTAATCTCGGGTAACGTGCATTAATGGAATTAGCCGGATCATTTGGATTAGCCTCATTATAATAATAATGGTTGTTGGCAATCATTTTAGGAACTGCTTTCCCCAGACCTACAATTGACTGGTTCAGATATGTCGTGCTCCAGTAATGAGACAAACCAGAACTCCCCGACCAAATCATAGAGAAATCAAATCCTTTATAAGCAGCATTTAAGTTTAAACCATAATTGATATTTGGAGTGGCCGTTTTCCCTGTAAACTTCTGATCATAGGTATTGCCGTATATGCCATCGCCATTCGAGTCGGCGTAAATCAGATCACCATACCAGATCTTGTTATTAGCGATGCCATCGGCAGGCTGAAAACTATGACCTGCAGCCACCATTCTCTGCAACCAGTCCATATCTTCCGCAGTTCTGATCATACCATCTTTCGGTCCGCCGTTCACGTTCACAGAGCCGTCTGCATTAGAATAGGTTCCCGAGCCCTTGTATATGGGATACAGATAATATTCATTGATGGTGTGCCCTTCAATAATTCGGGTTGTTGTACCAGTGGATACAGTACCAAGGTTCGAGCTGTATACTGGATTCCCGGAGGCGTCAGTCGTATAACCTTCCTGCAATCGTCCTTTGTATGTATCCACCTTATTCGTATTGTAAGCAAAATTTCCGGATATTGAATATCGCAGCTTATTCAGAGTCCCGTTGTACCCTAACGTCAATTCAATGCCTTTCTTGGTTACTTCTGCTATGTTTTTTGTCGGGCCAGTAACAGTACCAACGGTCAGTGGAATAGTCGGAACGAATAAGATACCGTATGTAAATCCCCGGTACACGTCAATATCGAAGTTCATGGCCCCTTTAAAAGTAGTACCGCTTAAGCCGATGTTCGAAGTAGTGGTAGTTTCCCAATGAAGATCGGGATTCCCGCTCTTTGTGGGAGCAAGCCCTGTGAGAACGGCTCCATTAAAGGAGTAATTGGCAGAGCTATAAGCCGCCTGATATTCGTATTCACTAATAGCATTGTTACCGGTTCTCCCCCAGGATGCTCTGAGTTTCAAATCGTCAGCAACGCTTTTCAACCCGCTGAGAAACGGCTCGTCGGTTAGACGCCAGCCGACTGAAAACGCCGGAAAAAATCCCCATTTGGAATTGGATCCGAACTTTGAAGATCCGTCGTATCTCATTACTGCTTCCGCTAAGTATCTTTGTTTAAAAGCATAATTTACACGACCGAAGTATGACCTCAATCCCCAGTCAGACTCCGAGCCCCCCATACTGTTCATAACAGACCCTGCGTTCAAGGTTGTTAGCGAAGGGTCAAGAAGGCCCTTTTTTGACGCGTTGAAGTTATACTGGTTAGAATATTGCTGGTTATAGCCAAAGATCGCTCCAATGTCGTGTTTACTGGCGATCGTTGTATTATATCTTAGAACATTATCAATAATAACGTTATAACCTTTAGTAAGAGAGTACTGGGTTGTCAGTTGGCTGGGCGCGGCTGCGGACTGCCCAATGATTCCGGTGGCAAAATTCCATCTTTCCTGAGGAATGCTGTAATTATTATTTTCAGTGAAAGCATTATCGTAGTGGACCTTCGTCTCAAAGCCCAGCCCTTTTAGTATATCAATTTTAGCAGATAGGGTAGTATTGACCCGGCTAACCCGGTTTTTCCCGCCTAAAACATAAAGAGAAGCCAAAGGATTGTTGGCTGTTACCGACTCCTCTTTAGCAGCGGGGAAACCGTACATCCCGTTATACATCGGGTAGATCCCAGGGACCGTAGCTAAAAGATAAGAATATACAGTATTCATATCTGCTACACCCATCTTCTGAATATCCCCAAAGGTTTGGGTGCCCAGCGTAAGGAATTTAGCTACCTTAGACTGCAGATTTATCCTCAGTCTGTACTTATCAGCACCGGTATTGGGCATTGTTCCTGGATTATTCAAATATCCCGCCGACAGCAGATATTGAGTCGATTCACTGCCTCCGTTTAACGTAAGATTATGATTCTGCACCAGTTTATTCTGGTCGAATACTACTTGTGCCCAGTCGGTATTGGGATACGCAACATAGTTAGGAACGCCATTGTCATTCAAACCGTTCGGGTTAATTTTCGCATTCTCCCATTGTTCTATAGTCGCATCCGGGTATACCGCAGCCTGATTTATATTCCGGTAGCCTTCGTTTACCAGACGCATATGAGTGGCATAATCAGTAACGAATTCGGGAACGTCATTTGGCCGGGCGATTGATGAGAGCCCGGTGTAAGAAATATTGGTTTTACCTTTACTTCCCTTTTTCGTTGTAATAAGAACCACACCATTCGAAGCTGCTGATCCATAGATTGCAGCTGTGGCCGCATCCTTCAATATTGAAATACTTTCTACATCATTTGGATTCACCGCATCCATAGACCCCACAATTCCATCGATAACCACCAAAGGAGAGGTGCCGCTTATCGTTCCGGCGCCCCGGATCAGGATACTGGCTCCATCAGCACCTGGCTTACCAGTCGTAGTCCGCACGTACACCCCTGCAGCAAGACCCGACAATGATGATGACAAGGTGGTTGCCGATCTGTTCTCAATAGCTTTTGAGTTAATGGTAGCTACCGAGCCGATCACATTTACTTTTTTCTGGGTACCATACCCCACAACCACCACTTCTTCCAGACTGTTATTTTTCTCCTTCATAACAACATTCAAAGTAGCGGACTGATTTACCTCTAGTTCCTGATTCTCAAATCCAACGAAGCTAAAAACCAGTACCGACCGGGCTCCAGGCATATCGATAGAATATTTTCCCTGAATGTTGGTAACAGTCCCCAGGTTCGATCCTTTAACTTTCACAGATACGCCAGGCAAGGGTTCTCCGGTTTTTTGATCAGTAACGGTTCCCGATACAGTAAAACGAAGGGCTTCCAACTGATTCTCAAAGACATTTTTTATAACAATCACCTCCCCGGTTACCTTGAAAGTGAGGCCCATAGGCGGCAGTACCTGTTCGAGCATTTCAGACAACGCTCTGCCTTTAGCGGAAATACTTACCTTTCGATCAGCACCTACCATAAGCGGACTATATACAAAACTTACGTTGTATGTCTCTTCAAGCTTTGATAAAAGCGTTTCCAGAGAAACGTTCTTTTCGTTAAGGGTAACCTTTATCCGAAGCACCTCCTGCGCTTTCCCTTCCCTTGCCAGTGAAGATCCTACAAGCGTACCAAAAAGAAATATCTGAATAAGCGAAATACGCATGACTTTTAGCAGTATAGATTTATATTGCATACATTTGACTTGTTACGTTAATACTAGCTTGTTAACTTGACACAATAAATCCACGGCAGCTCCGCCAGAGCTGTTAATTTTATTATTAAATCCGTGGGACTAACAGAACCGGCTTGCGGCTAACTTGCCGGTTCTGTTTTTTTTTCAGATAATTAAGTACCTTCCTTCGTTTTCATTCGCATAGTGGTTTTTATGGGTTAGTATTTTTTCTAGGATTTCCGCTGCAGCCTTCTCCTACAATAGTGATATTGGTTTCCGTTACTTTAAATTGAGCATTTACCGCCTCACAAATCAACTGGACTTTTTCATATAACGACTGATTGTTTAATGAGGCCGAAATAGAACATTTCCCCAGGGTATTTTGGTCAAAAAGTATTTCCACTCCATACACGTCCCTGAGTTTTTGTATCACTTCAGCAAAAGGCACATTGTGAAACCTGAATAGATCCTTTGATACTTCCGGCGACAGTACCAGCGGCTTGTTTAGTTTTTCCTTTGTAAACGAAGTATCCTTCCTATCGTACACTAAAGCCTCATTAGCAACAAGTGTAACCGTTTTTTCCGCGTCTCTTCGCTTAACTTTCCTGTCATTAACGCTGTATACCGCCACCTTTCCACTTGTAACAGTAACCCTAAAATCCTGATCTCCGGCAAAAGCCCTCACCTTGAAACTCGTACCGAGGACAAGGGTGTTCAACTCGTCGGTGTGTACTATAAAAGGATGATGCGTGTCATGCTTTACTTCAAAAAACGCCTCGCCTTTCAATTCCACGTCTCTGTTTTTTCCCGAGAAAGAGGATGGATACTTCAAAGTACTTCCCGGTTTAAGCACAACAGAACTACGGTCGGGCAGGTGCAATAATATGGACTTGATTCCTTTATTTTGTTTGTTAATGAACACAGGTTCAGCGTTACGTGTTATGAGCAGCGGATCTGCTAACCGGCCTTTGAAATACACCACAGCACCAGCTGTCAGAACCAACAGAACAACAGCAGCAACAGAAAGCCATCTTTTACTTGCCATCAATAAATACGCGAATCCTGAATGCCCGCGCGACTGAGCGATCCGTTGAGCTACGTTTTGATGGATTTCCTCAATCTCGGCGTCCGACAAATATGCCCGGGGAACCATTTGTATTTCTTGTACAATTGAATAAGCACGCATAATGGCGCTCTTTTGATGGGGATGCTCTTCTATCCACCTTTCCCAGAAGTACTTCGCGTACTTATCTTCATCCAAAACCCAGGCGATAAAAAAATCGTCCACAACGAAGTCTTCAACTTCATATGTGAGGTAATCTGCCATTCTAAATATTTTTTAGGGTCTACAATATATAGTATACAAAATCAGGTAAAACCTACCCTACTTTTTCTCTTTACAGATAAAAAAAACAAAACAACGCAACGGTTACCCATTCCTTACGCATCTTATGCAGCGCTTTTTGAAGAAGATTATAAACCGATTGCCGGGTCAATCCCATAATAACGCAGATCTTTTCATGTCCGAGGTTTTCATAAAACCGAAGGTAAACGATCTCTTTCTGACGCTGAGGCAATGAATTAAAAACTCTGGTTATTCTCTCCTTCATTTCTTTGCTCGATTGCTCCTCGATGATCTTTGTTTCAATGTTAAATTCTCCGAGAAAAGGAACATTTTCCAGGCTCTCCATTTGCTCCCATTTAGATCTTTCCCTGATTATTCTGTGCCGGATCGATTTAAAAAGGTAGGCCTGTACATAGGATGTTTCCGAAATCCGGTCTCTTTTATTCCATAAGTCAAAGAAAACATCCTGAATGCAGTCCTTGATCAGATCACGGTCAGATGAAAACCGGATGCCGTAGTTAAATAGAGGCCTGGCAAATTTCCTTATAATGCAACTATAGGCCTCCTCATCTCCTTTGAGGAAGCTCGCCCATACATCTGCAACATCGGCCGATCCCTTTCCTGTATTTATATGCATTAGGTTAGCTTTAATAAGTTAAAATAAATTCTCTTTTCGGTTCTGAATATACGTAATGATCAGAAAACGTGAATAACATTATCACTATTGGTATCTACTGCAATATGAATCCTTACGATATTATTTACTTTATCAAACAATACTCCCCTGGACAAAACCTTGTTATTTAACTTTGCATATTTAAACTGTTGTACATTATTAAACTCGAGCTTATACGTTCGCTTAAGAGGAGCGTCAGGAAAACTGCCCCTAACTGCCGAAATAGTAAATTGAACTCCATCTCTGGTCCGAGTGCACGAAAATGTGGTTTGTGAAACCGCACCCTTCTCATAATCATAGCTCTCTCCATCGTCTTCCAGAAGCGTATAACTACTCTTGCGGTAAGGAAATATCTTTAGCATCAACGCTTTCGGAGGCGCCGGAGATATCGATTGTATGCTATCCTGGAATGGAATGATAGCACCTTGTCTGATAAAAATCGGACCACCTGCATTCTGCGGAAGCTCACAGGCTATCTTTCTATCGCCATCTATCACCTTGCGCGACCAGAAATCTATCCATTTCCCCTTAGGTAAATCAATTGAATCGGTAAACGCTCCGATTAAAAAGTTATCCCCGAAAAAGAACTGGCGTGATGAGTTAGAAAACCGCTCCTCATCTGGATATACCAGGGGCATAGGTCTCACCATGGGCATGCCCGACTGATTAGCTAATAGCGCATTAGAATAAATGTATGGAAGAAGCTGATAGCGCAACTGATCATAGAACCGGAAGATATCTTTGTCCGCATCACTGTAATAAAACGGATGGAACATGTAAGCCCAGCTATTTATCTGGACCCATGGAAGAAAGAAACCCATATGGATCCCCGGCTTTAGAGGATACACGCCCTCCAGCACATCACAGGTTGTATTGCTATGGCCGCTCAAACCAAGGTTAAAAATATCCAGTAAGGTCTCAGGCCTCCCGCCGTTATCCCCGAGCGTGGAAGCTCCGTAGCGCTGAATACCTGCATACCCCCCGCAATAGTGATGAAACGTCCGGGTTGCGAGATGAGCTTTCGTCACTTCCTGTAAACTCTTTACAACTAAAACCTGATTAAGATTATGCATTTCACGGTCATCCCGACCATTGAAATAACTCATCCCTGCATGCAGGTCGAGCGTTCTTGAAGGATCAACCTTAAAACCTCTGACTCCCTGATCTAGAAATTTTCGCAGATGTTCAAACCAGTGTTCCTGACCAGACACAGCCTGCCCGTTCCGCTTGCGTATTTTATCTTCCTCCTCGATCGAAAAATCATGGTCTACACACAGCCAGAGGGCCAGTTTAAAGCCCATATCTGATAGCCGCCGTATAAATAGCGGATCGTGGCTTTTGGGCCATGGAAGTTCGGCAACAAACTTATCTTTATTCCAGTCCTTCGCCGTTGAGAAATCATACCACTTAGCCATCCATTGCGGTTCCAGCCAATATATATCGCAGGGGATTTTCTCTCGTCTGAAATGCGCTGCATTCTCAAGCACATTGAACTGGTTCTCCATGGTGTTGCTCCCGAAAGCAAGGCCATACGCCCAGCGGGGAAGAACGTATGGTTTCCCAGTTAAAAGCGTATACTGGGAAAGCACAGATGGCATATCAGGCCCCGAAAACAGAAAGTAATCAATCTCCTTCTGATCTGGCTCGTACACCTGCATCAAATCAGAATTGAACTTACCCACATCAAAATAATGCAGTTTGGTGGTGTTATAAAAAAGACCCCAGCCCATGTTCGACATAATAAAAGGGACCGGAGCTTCCGAACGCTGATATTGCACCCACATTCTGCCAATATGCCCCCTTCGCTGAATGCTCTCCCGGTTTCCGCTGCCCAGTCCGTAAAACCGCTCGCCCTTCTTTAACGAGAAAGACAAGAGTGCCGACAGCGAGTCCTGGTAATTTATTATTTTAGCGGTCGACCTACCTACCGTGTCGCCTATAATCCCTCCAGCGTTTAGACTGTCTTTACTGAATTCCAGGCTCAGTTTATCTGCTATCTTATTCCGGCCAGGTAAAAAAGAAACACGGATACTATCAACAAGCGTATTAATCTGCCCCTTTCTCCTGAAGACCAACTTTCCATCGCTTAGCGACATCTGTAATTGCAAACTGTCTGTCTCAATAACGTAAAATCCCTTCTCCGTCCTTAGCTGATGCTTCACCACCTGCCTGTCGTTCTTTACAATACCATACCGTTCCATCAGGCTGGCAGGAAACTTGCTAAGCGGACTTATCCTCACCCGTATGATCGAGGGGGTGTATAATTCAATTTTTGCATAATTGCCGTTCTGAAGACGAACTGGTTCCTGGGCAGCAGACCGTAGACAAAAGTGCAGGAGGACGGAAAATACGAAAGTAAATCTTGCTATCATCAATATTCGTTGTGTTTAAGATCCGAAGTTTACTATTTTAAAGGTCCAGGCGTGCTGACAGGGCATCCTGTCGGGAAGTATCACAGGAGGAATAATGGTAAGTGAACGCCCTCTTACTAAAGCTTTCACTGCTTTATCAGAACCAAGCAAAGTCACTTCTCCAGCCTTTGATATCCCGGGAATCGTAAGCGGACTATCCGGCCACTTCGTGCAAATAATATAGAGTGTACTTCCGTTCCGGGTGAAATACACCGAAGACTGCTTTGTGCTGGCTCCCCGGTTTTCCCACTGTACCGTATTATAAATGGCCTCCCCGTTCACTTTTAGCCATGCCCCTATGTCGAGAAGCCTTTCCTGCATAACTACAGGAATCAGTCCATTTGCTTCCGG
>DALYUO010000107.1:0-1176 GCA_031981225.1 Pararcticibacter sp. | reverse complement strand
ACATTCAGAAGCAGGTTGCCGCCCGAAGATACCTTCTCAACAAGAAGATCGATCAGCTGCTTGGATGTGAAATAATCTTCCGATGTTTCAAACCTGTTATATCCATAGGATGTGCCTATTCCCCTGCTTTCCTCCCAGGGATGTTTATTATTACCAATACCCGATTTATCGTTTACCAGATCGTATTCTGTTGTATAATAACCGCCATGTTTACTTCTGGTTTCTTTTCCCCAGCGATCATTCACAACAACAGTCCTCTTTACGGGCGATTCATTATATAACCAGGCCAGGAACTGCTCGCTTTTAAACGAACTGCTTAAATAGTCCCACTCACCGTCCGAAAAGATCACTTCGGGTTTATATTTTACCACAACATCTTTCAACTGGGGGATCATGTGGTTATCAACATATTCATTAATAGAGTTTGGATTGTACAAAGGATTGCTCCACTCAAGGAGGGAATAGTATAGCCCCATATGAAGCCCTTTTTTTGTAACTGATCTGGTCAGATCACCAATAATATCACGATGCGGCCCCACATCAACGCTATTCCACTTAGCAGAGTTTGCACTGGGCCAGAGACAGAACCCGTCGTGATGTTTCGAGGTAAGCACAACATACTTAGCGCCCGACCTTTCAAATAAACCTGCCCATTTATCCGGATCAAAATACTCTGCTTGAAATTGCGATGCAAAATCCTGATAGGTGGTTTTTTCCCCGAAATATTGATTGTGAAACTTTGTAAAAAGGGGATTTTTGTTTAACAACCTTGATTCATAATGCTCTGCATATTTTTCATATACACCATCCACCTCTGCTACAGGAGCATAAGCCGGGACGGAATAGACGCCCCAGTGCACAAAAATACCAAACTTTGCATTCGACCACCATTCAGGTACCGGCCGTTTATCCAGAGAGGACCAGTTAGGCTGATAGTCCTGCGCATGGAGCCTCCCGCAGATCAGAACAATAAGATAAGTGACAATGAGCGTCCTCTTCTTCAAAACCATATTAATCATTTATTACAGATATTAATCTTTTTTAAGTTCATTATTTCAGGGGCCTGAATATGGCAGCCCATCCTCCCCCTTCGGCCATGGAAATATTCAGCCGGTCGCCTCTTTTTACTTCCAGAGAGCTATGCTGAAGATCATGCCCAGCCTTTCCCGCATTTTT
>DALYUO010000106.1:11239-16476 GCA_031981225.1 Pararcticibacter sp. | reverse complement strand
CGATCAGTATCAAAAGGACTTTGATACCGGGAAGAACCGCGATAGCAACTACATCTATGGTCCTCAAAGGCCCTTTACGGTGTTTGCCGGCATTAAGTTTGGCCTGATGTAATGCAAGCAGTTTCGGAATATCTTTTAAGACCAAAGGCCCGAAAACGATGCAGAACATCATTTTTGGGCCTTTGGATATTTAAATATGCTGCGGGAATTAATAGCCTTGGTTTTGCTGTGCTTTTAATCCCGGATTTGCATTGATCTCTGTCTGCGAAATGGGCAGTCTCGTTTTGTAAAAGCTCCTGTTGATGGATGTCTCCCGACCTGCAACACTTAAGCCGCCGAGTTCATCATTGAACGTAATTGTTTTATTTAAGCGGATCATGTCAAAAAACCTATGACCTTCACCTAACAACTCCTTGCTTCTCTCGTCGAGGATCATATCAAGGCTGATAGTTGCCTCTGTCGCAGGCGCAAGGTTTGGAGCACGCCTGCGAATGGCATTCAGGTAGGTCACAGCCTTTGCCTTATCGGTAGGAAGCGCAGCTTCCGCGGCAATCAGGTAAATTTCAGAGAGCCGTATCACCTTAATGTTCACGGCAGTATTCGTAGCCTTGCCATCCCCCTCCAAAGTAGTGCTCCCGCTGTATTTATACAAGGAGCCCATACGCGCCGCAGAGGTTTCGTCGCGGGCTAAAATGCCCCAGCGAACGTCATCGGGATCCTGACGCAGACGGTTCAGATAATAATCACTAACTAAAAACTGTCCCAGCGCGTTGTTGGAGCCATGTCCGCTGCGACGAAGATAGACGCCCAAAGCAGAAGTACCCAAATCATTCTCCGTTGCAAAAACACCCAGTTCGAAGATCGACTCCGAGCCAAATTGTGTTTTCCATGAAGCCACCCACGCGGCGTTGCTATACAAGCTGTAAAGCGCGGTTTTGCTGATTATTTCTTCTGCAGCTATCAGCGCGTTCGCGTAATCCTTCATGTAAAGATATACCCGGGCCTGCATCGCCAGGTTAGTATAGTAATTTATGTAGCCCTTCGTGATTGTTTTAGGCAATAAAGGAGCCGCTGTAGTGAGATCAGCCAGTATTTGCGTATAATTCTGTTCAACTGTTGCACGAAGTGGCTGAGCTTCCGAACCTAGTCTTGTCGTTACATTGGGAACACCCCACGAACTTTTATCATCATCATACGACTTGCCATAAAGGCGCACCAGATCAAAATGCATGATAGCCCGGGCAGTCAAAGCCTGTCCCTTGTAGGTATCAAAGCTCGCATTAGGAGCAGTAGCTTCAACGGTCGCAATTCTTTCGAGAATGTTGTTGGCCTGATGAATACCATTGTAAATCTGAAGCCATGTCCCCGAAAAGCTGTTCGTAGTTGCTGTGTGGTTAAATGTGTATAGTGCATCTAAACCCCGCCCCTGCGAATATACCGCCAGATCACCACCTTTGGCATCACCATACATAATAAAATTTCTCCCGTAATAGTTCACATCGGTCATGCTGTTCATCAATCCATTCACCATTATCTGCGCGTCGGCAGGTGTCTGAATAGAAGTCTCTACCTTACCCATGTTGGTTGGCTCTACATCGAGGAAGTCCTTACATGACGACAGGCTTAAAGCCATAACACCTGCCAAAAATATTTTCATTGCTTTCATCTTATCAAATCAAAACTCGTTAGAAACTAAACTCAACGCCCATAGTATAAGTCTTTCCGAAAGGTGTTTCCCAGCCCCTGGTGCCATACTCGTTTACTTCCGGATCGGCTATTTTATACTTTGAAAACGTCAGAAGATTGCTGCCGTTGAGATATACTCTGGCATTCGAGACACCGATCCTTTTGATCAGGGCCTTCGGTAAATTATAAGCAAGCGTTACGTTTTTAAGCCTTAGAAAGCTGGCATCGTGCATCTGACGGCTGCTGAACTGCTGCGGGTCGGTCAAATCTAAGCCAGACAAGGCAGGTAAAGTTCCTTCCGGGTTTTCAGCGGTCCACATCTCCTCATAATATACCTGCGATCTGATCCTCTCCCAATAGTATCCATCATCTGCCACGTCTTTAAAAGCAGCATCATACAGATAACCACCGATCTTATAGTTGAAATTCAGTCCGAGGGTAAATCCCTTGTATTCCAGATCGGTATTAATCCCGCCGTATACATCCGGGATTGCAGAGCCTAAAACAGTATAATTAGCTTTTGAATAATCAAACGTTGCACCCCTGCCGTTATGTATGAAGTCGCCTTCGCTCTCACCCTCCGGCGAGTTTACATACCAAACGTTTTGGCCGCTTGCAGGATGAACACCGGCCCACTCATATCCCCAGAACGCACGTGTAGACTCGCCTTCCCTGAAGATATATTGCGCCCTCCTGTCTTCAACTGACAAAGTAGGATCAATCCATACAATATCATTCGCTGCAGCAGCCCCTTCTGCCTTATATAGTTTTGTAACCTTCGACTTTAAAAATGCGGCATTGACACTTGCGCTCCATCTCAGGTCGTTCCTGCGGATAATATCGCCGCCCAGTTCCACTTCGAGGCCCCGGTTATTAATTTCGCCTACGTTCTTAAGAGTATTCGGTATACCGACCACCAATGACAAGGGAACATTCTGAAGCAGATTTTTTGAGTTTCTGTTAAAATATTCAACAGATCCGCTGATCCTTTGGTTAAATAATCCAAACTCGACGGCCAGGTTCGAAGAGTAGCTGGTTTCCCAGGTGAGGTTGGGATCGGCTATGGTAACGATGGCGCCGGCCGGCTGATTCATGTATTTTGATCTATAGCTGGTCAGATTCCTCCAGCCATAATCGTCGGTAGGAAGCGTTCCGTTTGTACCATACGAAGCCCTCAGCCGAAGGTTGCTCACGTAGTCAACCTCTTTCATAAAATCTTCGTTGCCAATAGTCCAGGCTCCGGCTACCGACCAGAAATTCCCCCAGCGTGTATCCGGGCCGAGTCTTGAAGATCCATCACGGCGGAACGAGGCCGATGCATAATATTTCTGCCCATAGTTATACTCGGCACGGGTAAATCCCGATAGCAGGTTATTCCCCCACTCATAGGCATTTGCCGTGAGCACACCTGCAGTTTCTACAGTACGTAACGAACTCGACGCAAGATTTGTACCGGTGGAACGCTGAAAATCGGTTTCATTCTTTTCTGCTTCAAATCCGGCCAGCATGCCGATGTTATGTAGTCCGAATTGCTTCGCATAATTCAGCGTAGTGGAAGATACGAGCTTATTGATATTGGTGGTCATCTCGTTCACCGCACCGTTGGTGCCAACCCCGTTAAAGTGCAGAGCACTGTAGTATATATGATCTTTAACCTGCGTATTATCATACGAGAACACCGATTTGAGGTTCAGTTCCGGAAGAAATTTGATATTTAGGGTCTCATTTGCCGTTATCCGTCGTGTGATCGAACTATTCTCCCACTCATTGTCGTAGTATACCGCATTTTGAGCGAGACTGCCAAACCTTGCGGTAAAAGGCTGACCTGTTTTATAATCCGTAGGCCAGTAAAATGGCCATAACAGGTTCCTGGTTTGCATAAAGTAGTTCGAGCTGGTGTTTCTCGAATCGTTATATCCCTCCTGGCCGGTCCTCCCGATGTTCACGTTCGATATGAACTCTACATACTTCCCTACTTTCTGAGCTAAATTCACGCGGCCGGCAACGCGGTCGAAACTATTGATTTTCACGCGGCTCTGATCCTTCGTATAAGATAAAGAAGAATAGTACGTGGTGTTTGCATCACCACCACTTACAGAAAAGTCGTTTGTCTGATACACGCCCGTTCTGAAGAGTGCGTCCTCCCAGTCAAAGTAAGTACCTTCACGGTTCACTATTCCATCGGTCATTCCTTTGATGATGACATTCTCAGACAAGCCTGTTCCTGCCGTCTCAAAATAATAGCCATGTCTGTTAAATTTGGTATTAAGCCTTCTTAAAGCATCTGCGTTTGCAGCTGCTTCCGTCTTTTCACCTGCAATATTGTAGTCGTGAAAAACCCGGTATAGCATATTTGTTTGTTCCTGGATCCCAGCCGGCTCGTAGTTGTCCGTCGCCCATGAAGGAGTAAAACCCATGGAGGATTTAAAGTTGACTACAGGCCTGCCGCTCTTCCCTCTCTTTGTAGTCACGATAATCACCCCATTTGCTGCCCTTGAGCCGTACAGGGAAGATGCCGCAGCATCTTTCAGGATGGTGATCGATTCTATATCAGAAGGATTTATCGAACTCATCACGTTGTTGGTGGCAGTGGTATAATCCTTCATCTGCCCGGCATTTCCGGATACCGCCGGAACTCCGTCAATGACATACAGAGGCTCGTTTGTAGCATTCATGGAGCCAACTCCCCTGATCCTTATCATTGGAGCAGATCCGGCCTGCCCCGATGCAGAGGTGATCTGCACACCAGGGGTCCGCCCGATCATGGCAGTCTCAAATGAAGCTGCCGGAACGTCTTTAATTGCGCTCTGCTTAATAACAGACGCTGAGCCTGTATACGTCCCCTTAGTCGCTGTCCCGTATGCTACCACCATTACTTCCTGGAGGGCCTGATTATCCGGCTGAAGGGTCGCATTAATAACAGCACGGCCATTCACCTGTATTTCCAGCTTTTTATACCCTAAAGCTGAAAAAACAAGAGTACCATTCCGGGGTACGTTATCGAGCGAATAAGCTCCGTTTAAATCAGTGGATGCCCCTCTCGATGTCCCCTTTAAGAGCACGGTGGAAAAAACACCTTTTCCGTCTTCTGCAGATGTGACTCTTCCCGTCACCCTGACTTGCTCCTGTGCGGATAGTGTCAGACACAGCAGAGCATTAAATAAAACCAGTAGAGATTTTTTCATAATAACATAAATAGATTCTAAAATGAAAGAAATTAGCCCAGTAAGCACATATGAATGCAGGAATACAGTAGTTGCGGATACAATATTATCATTTATTATGAAAAAGTAAACTCATAATTAAAAAAAAAGCAACATTCTCTTAACATAGGAACATTACGTCACTCAGATTTAAATGCGCGGAAGAAATCTATTAATTAAACGCCGTACTTTTAGACGCATGTTTTTTACCCGATAAACTTTTCTATATTTGAAATATCCAATTCAGCTTAAATGAGTACTACCCTTATCTATCCATATTTATCAGACTCCATAGGCTTTTCTAAATTCAGTTATATTAGTAATGGTAGTTATTATTGTCTGCCTCTT
>DALYUO010000106.1:10167-11229 GCA_031981225.1 Pararcticibacter sp. | reverse complement strand
TGGAGAGACAGCATCTTGGACGAGGCTTTCGGAGGCTCAAAAGGCTGTTATTATCGCTGCGAACAATGCGTACAAACAGGGAAAACTCGGGCAAAAGTGCAATTAAATTTACTTTCTGCCTGAACGCAGAGACATAATCATAACCGCCACAGACGATAAAAATTATATGAAAAAGCTATCTTTTTTAATCTTACTAATCCTGCTCTTTTCGGTTACCGCTAAAAGCCAGTCCACTTATGGATGGAATAATTTTTTTCGATATGTCTACAAAAATTTCAAAATCCCGCCAGAGATAAGTGAAGACTGTAATTTTAACTATGCAGTTATAGTTCTAAAAACGGACAAACAAGGAAAGATCCGAACCGTCGATATTGCAAATGACTCTAAAGTCAAAGCACAGAGCCTGACCTTTCTTAAGAGTTACCGAATCGGGAGGGAAGCGAATCTAAGGAACCGGCACGTTCTTTTTTTTCTGCTATTTGATCAAAGGAAATATACTACTTTACGATGTGTTAGTCCTTATGAGATTGGAGGGGGCCCTACTCAAATTTTTACAGACGCCTTAAGATATGTGTCAGCACAACTAAAAAAGGATCCAACGACGATCATATCTTATGATCCAATAATTCTGGTGATGTCAGATCCTTCTCATAAACAGTAATAATCAATTGATCAATTGCAGGCTTATAAATACTATAGCTCCGGCGATATATGGGAAGGATCTTACTTCTTACCCACGCTACTGGTTCTACATTAACAGGCATTACAGCAAAAATGAGCGCGGTAATAAAGCCGGCTGATTTGGAATTTTCCATCACGAATTTATTATCGACCAAAGAATTAAGGATATGAAAAATTTAATATTATTTTTAACAATTCTTCTGGCCATTGGGTTACTGAATCAGGTTTGGGCACAAGATCAATTTAAGAAGCAAGTACCAACGATAAAAGGTGGACTTCTTACGCTTAGAGATTATAGTCTTGCCTATGATACTTATTCCAGAAAGTCAGTAATATTTAAAAAATATATACCTAAAAGAGATTCGGCAGAAATTCGATACA
>DALYUO010000106.1:7694-10157 GCA_031981225.1 Pararcticibacter sp. | reverse complement strand
TTTGAATAAAGCAATAGAAAAAGACTCGGCCCTTTATCGTAATCAGATAGGATATAATTACACTATGGCTGACGAGATTACGACTGAAGGCCCATTAAAAAAGCCGACTTTATTGGAGTTTTATAAAGTAGTGCGATATAGCTTGTTCGAAAAGGACAGCAATAGGTTATTGCCAGTGGAAGATATTCCCTTTCTTAAATACAAGCTGTAGATTCGGCCGCATTCAGAGAGATCCATCTTCTTGTACGGTAAGTAAAAAGCAATGTTAAAAATGAAGACCGTATTTATATTAATTATTTCTTTTTTAGGCGCTTCCATTAGCGGGAAGGCTCAAACAACAGCAGACAACTTAAGTACAAAAAGGAATGTCAGTTTATACTTGGTAATTGAATCGAAGAATTCTAAACCATTGACAACAAGGGACTTGCTTGTCGGCAGAAACGAGGCAGAACAACGTATTCTTAAAAAGGACTCTATAAAACAGTTCTACCCAAACATTAAGGCAGATTACATACTTGTTGTTAAGCTGAAACCGGGGGTTAAGTTGCTGAATATAACACAGCTTTTTGATAAGTTTAAAATTGAAAAACAACACCGTGGCTTTTTGGTGTTATGGGACGGAATCGAAACAGAAGATGTTAAGACTCTTTTGGCGAGCGATGATTTTATTACACAGCTAGCGGTAGATGAGAAGAAAAAACAGATCAATATAATGACTAAAGTCTATGACAGCGTCTTAGATCACAGACGACGTGCAGTCAAAGATCAGGCAGAGCTGCTTAAACTCTATAAGAATGGGAAATAGTATTTACCCCAGTTATGTGCAGCTTAACCGGCAAAGATATGTTTCAATTGATTAATGGGTCTGTTATTTTTAAAACAGATAAGTTGAGGAGCAGCTCCATTAACTTGGGCACCATAGGCGATGCAGGAGGCGCTATGAAAATCGATATGAACCTCTTACATAAGGCCGAATAACACGAGGATACCCCCCGTTCCCTGAACTACCAATGAAATAAACACAGTTTATTGTATTGCTAAGGCCGTCCCAAACGTTCGGGACGGCCTGCTCCGATCAATTAATCAAATCAGAAATGTCGATATAGAAAGAGTCGCTCTCTTACAGAGCGTATTTGAAGGACAGTCCGAAACGTCCTGCTTCAAAATCTGCATCCTCAGACAGATCCCACATCGGGCGCCAGTCAAATCCCACAGCAATCGGGACTTTGGGAACTTTAAACTCCATCCCAGCCTGAGGACGGATCAGGAAGCCTGTGAGATCATCACCAAAATAAACCTGCGGACCTATGCCCACATTCCAGTTCAGGCCGCTCGCGTTAGGGATTGGCTTGTTGTACGAATATTCAACTCCGAGTACGGTCAGGTCGTTGCCAAACATAATCATCGCCTGCCCGGCATCATGCTCTGTAAAGAAATGTTTCACATGAGGACCAACAAAGGTTCCACCATTTCCAAGATCAAGGAACAAACCGAAGCTTGTATTGTAAGGCGCTGCGATTTTCTGGGCATACAAAACGGCGCCAAACATCAGTGGTAATACTGTAGCGAGTACTGTGGTTAAAAGAGCTTTTTTCATAATTTAGTTTTTTAGATGAAACCATACATATTTGCTTTTCAAAGTTGCGGAATACTAACGCTTTTTAAAATCCGCTGATTCTGGTATATTTCATCTCATGGTTTTCCGGTATTTTGCTAAAAACTTATGCGGCCTTCAGCAGCTTTGGTTATATTGCTTACATACTCTCCTCGCCTGCTACTTATGAAGAAGTATTTTTTCTTTTTAACTTTTATTTGTCTATGGGGTTCAGTAATGGCCCAGCAGCTGATTACTGCTCAGCCCGACAGTCTTGAACTGGCTCTTAAGAAAAGCAGAAACTATAAAGAGCGTGCGAAAGCGCTTGCAGACCTTTCTGATTTCTGGATTTACACCGACTCGGCAAAGTCAATGAACTACGCCCTTCAGGTGATGGGCCAGTACAGGCAGCATAACGACAGGCAGGGAATTGGAATAGGCCACTATTACATAGCAGGTGTTTACATGGAAAACGGCAACGGCAAAATGGCTGAAACCGAATTTCGGAAAGCAGTGAACATATTGGCAAAAGACACTTCCTATCTGTCGCAGCATTACCTGGCCCGGGTGTGGCATAATATGGGGGTATTGCTTCAGCGCGAAGGAGATGCTTACGGATATTTAAAAATACTCCTTAATAAAGCGGTCCCTATCCTCGAATCTATTAAAGATACGATCACACTCGCCCGGAACTACAACGATATCGGAACTGCTTTTCAGAATATACAGCAGTTTGACAAGTCGCTTTCGTGGCACAAAAAAGCAATAAAGACTTTGCAACACTTCCCAAAGTACGAAGACCTGGCCCTCGCCTACCTTGGAGCAGCCCACGCATTGTTGTTTAAAGAGGATTTTTCTGAACAGCCCTC
>DALYUO010000106.1:1905-7684 GCA_031981225.1 Pararcticibacter sp. | reverse complement strand
CAAAGCCTACCTTGATCTGGCTGCTGGCGTACTAAAGCCGAACCCCAAAGCATACCCCTGGATAGACTACTACACAAATGAAGGGCTCTACTATCTTCATGTCGTTAAGCGACCAGATCTCGCTATCAGAAGTTACGATCAGGGAATACTGCTGGCACAGGAAAAACATCAGGAGTATCCTCAGCTTGAGTTACTTAACCGCAAATACTATCTCTACTACAAACAAGGCGACTATAAAAAAGCAAGGACTACAGCCTATCAGCTATACAAGCTGGCAAGTAAGTATCCCATTTCAAAGAACCGCCTTATTATTTTAAAGAACCTGGTGGATGCAGAAGAGAAGAATGGCAACAACGCCATGGCCTTTCAGCTGCTAAAGCAGTATACCGCTCTGGCAGACAGCCTCAAGGTGGAAGAAACCAATCTCCGGCTAAATGAACTGGAGAAAAAGTATGAGCAGCAAACAAAAGAAAAGAAGATCCTTCAGCTCCAGGCAGATAACTCGCTGAAGAGTGCCGAGCTCGACTACAACAGAACGCTTCTGTTAAGTATTTCAGGACTACTGATAAGTGTGATTGTCCTTTCGGTGTTAGTGTATCTTCTACACCGCAACAAGCAAAAGCTGCGCGAAAAACAAAAAGAAATGCAGCAGGAACAACTCTTCTTCGATGCACTTAATCAGGGACAGGAGCAGGAACGCAAACGCCTGGCAGGCGACCTGCACGACGGGCTCGGGGGACTGCTTTCTAACATCAAACTCCTCATTTCGAAGGAAACAGACTGCGATGAAAGCAATGCTTCATGGGATAAGCAAAACAAGCTGATCCTCCAAAAGCTGGACAATGCGATGAATGAACTGCGCCGGATAGCACGAAACCTGATGCCCGAAACTCTCCTTCGGTTTGGATTAGCGACGGCTCTGAGGGACTATTGCGAAGACCTCGAAAAATCGGGAGTAAAGATTTCTCTTCAGACCTACGGGATAGGCACGCAACACGACAAAAACGAGCAGATTATGATCTACCGCATCATACAGGAACTCATCAGTAATGCTATAAAACACGCCGACGCAGAAACAATTCTTGTTCAATGTATTCAGAATGATGAAAAGATTTTTATCACTATAGAGGATGACGGAAAAGGCTTTGATAAAGAAATAACGAGTACCAGTCCCGGCCTGGGATTATCGACCGTAAGAAACAGGGTTGCTTACCTGAAAGGCAGCCTCGATATTCAGTCAAAAAAAGATATAGGAACTACCATTAATATAGAATTTAATGCTCAGCAAACCACTTAAAACGAGGGTCTATATTGTAGACGACCATCCGATCTTTCTGGAAGGAATAAAGAACTTCCTCCAGTCGAAAAGCGACGATATTGAGCTAAAGGGAGGATGCGGAACAGGAAAAGAAGCGATGGAGGCCTTACTTACCGAAGAGGTAGATGTATTGCTGCTGGATATCAACCTGCCTGACATGAACGGGATTGATCTTTGCAAGCTCATCAAACAGCAGCATCCTGATATCAATATTATCGCTATCAGCATTTATAACGAGCGGAGTATGATCACCAAGATGCTGCAAAACGGCGCTACCGGCTATATCCTGAAAAATGCCTCAGCCGAAGAACTGTATACGGCCATCAAAACAGTGGTCAACAAGTCCCTTTATTTTAGCACGGATGTTCAGCGCTCTCTTTTTGAAGCAGCCCTCGACGATCCGCTCGATCTGCCCCGCCTTACCAGAAGAGAAGAAGAGGTGCTTCGTTGTATCGGAGAGGGAAAAACGACCAGCGAAATGGCCAGCCAGCTCTTTGTGAGCACTCATACCATCGAAACCCACCGGCGGAACCTGATGCAGAAGTTCAATGTGTCCAACTCAGCAGCATTGATTAGAATGGCAACGCAGTATAATTTACTTTAAAATGAGCTCCATTTGAATATTACAGCGTTCATAAGGAGTTGCGCGGCCCGTAACCCTCTCAAACCCTAGCTTATGATACAACCTGATAGCTGGCGTTAAGATGGTATTACTTTCGAGATACAGGGACCTCGCTCCCTTAGCTCTGGCCCGATCGATAGCCGTTTGTCCCAATAGCCAGCCTATGTTTTTACCCTGCGCTTCCGGAGATACCGCCATTTTCGCAAGCTCATAGTCGTATTGAGGATCCTCCATTTTTAAAAGCGCACAGGTACCCAGGGGTTCGTCTTTATAGAGCGCGATAAAGATCTCCCCTCCTTTATCCAGTATATACTCTTTGGGATGATCCAGCGACCGGTAGTCGGCTTCTTCCATTTTAAAATAGGTCGAGATCCACTCTTCGTTAAGCTGCTTAAAAACTTCTGCGTACTTATCTTCGTACCCTACAATTTTCACATTGGAGCTTTCCCTCGATTTCTTCTGTTCCTGTACCCGCCGCAGCAAACTCTTTTGGTTCAGTAAATACTCCCATTCTTCAATCGCCTTCCACAGATTATGCTGCGTATTGTTCAGAATATCCTCAATGGCATTATTAACGTCCACGTACTGGTCCTGTACCTTTTCAACTATTTCTTTCCCCTTTTTTGAAAGAGTTATCAGGTTTCTGCGGCCGTCCTGCTTATCCTTCTTTTCCAGTACCACCCCTTTCTTCGACATCTCAGAAACTATCTTACTCACAGAAGCATGCGAATGACCAATCTCCTTAGCTATCTCAGTGATGGTGTTTTCTCCCTCAGACAAGGTGTGAAACACCGGGAACCATTTAGGATGCAGATCGGCGCCATACAGCTTATAAACTGCTGCGGCATCTTCTGTGATCTTATCAGTTAACAAACGTAGCCTGCTTCCGATAGCCATTTTCCCCGTTTTCTTGTAGATCTTCATATATTATACCAATTACGTAACCAGTTACACAAATATATAAAATACAGTAGACCTGAACAATATCGTGGTGTTCGAGAAGAAGAAAATTGCAAAAGAATGAAGATATACATTGAAGGCTGGCAGGCGTTGCCAGCCTTCAATGTATATACCAGTCAGAGACTCTTTAATTATACATTTTTTTCAGCAGCTCTATATACTTCGTATGCAAACCTCGCACCGTTTCAATTTCATTGCCTGAAGGCTGTTCAGGAAAAACATCATTCTTATTTATCCACTTCCATTCCCAGTCTTTCATCCGCTCTTCAAATGCTTTCTGATCAAGCTTCGCTCCCGACTTGAGTTGCTGGTTTGCATAGCTAAAGAACTGCTCCCATCGCGGTTTGTAAAACGACGAGATCAGTCCCGACCATTGACGGCAGGAGTATTCATTTAATGAGCTGTTCCTGTCGCCCCACAGCGTGATCAGGTTCCTGGCGTTCCTTTCATAAAGCGCCTTTTCCCCGGGTGTGTTTCCTGTCCTTTTAGCATCGTTAAGCCACTTACCGAGCAGGAAATCCTCACGTGTCATTAAAAGGCGGTCAACATCGTCCATTACCATTAGAAAGGCCTTTGCGTGGCGGTTAAACTCTTTGCTGTCTTTTATCTCGTATGCCTTAGCAAACTTTCGTTGTAAGGTATCTGCATAGTTAACAAGCACCTGCCGGGTGACGTCGACAATATCATACTTAAAACCTTCTGTGTTTAGCTGCTGTGAAGCGTCAACAAGGGCCTCCCAGGCGGGGATCAGATCTTCAGGCTTATAATTCTTTTTGGGACGGGTACCGCGGGTATTTGCCGCAAGTGTTGGCCTTCCGGTAATGATAGACTCAGGCCCTCCCGGCAGAATGCCACCCGTATAAACCGTGCGGTATAAAATATCCCAGGCTTCATCCGCATGGGAATTCTGCGCTCCATAGCGTTGCTTCACATAGTCCCTGAGCCAGGCCGATACGTTGATCGGACCGCTTGCCCAGATATTATCCAGCATTAACTGATAAATCGCCGGATTCTGCTCAATAGCCTCGGGTGTCAGGCCAATACCAACCATTTTACCTGCCGCCGCCGACTGCTTTGCCTTAAAGGCGCCGGAAGCAACTTCGTCCATACGGCCATATAAGCTGATGTTGCCGCCAAAATTATGCAGCATATTCCAGATCCAGGGTTTGCCGTAGTAAGCATCTGTACGCTGCCACACAGGGTAGTTTTCGCTCCAGAGATCAAGAACGATCATCTTGTCGTTGGGTATCGCATTTAACAAGGCTTTGATCTGGGCCGGTTTCCAGAATTTTGCGCCGTGATAGAACAGCCAGCCCTGCATAATCCACGTTGCTTTGGGGTCGGCCAGAGCCATCGACTGGTATACTTTCTTGCTAACATTGCTCAGATAGAGCGAATCGGAGGTTGGCGGCGTATTCTCATTAAAGGTATCCGCGGTATATAGGTGATCTGTGCCAAAGGTCTTCACCTCTTCCTCGATGAACTTCTTTCCAATAACAGTAAACAAGTCATCATCCGGGTCGAGGATGTACACCGAAGGAAAGGTGGTCCAGTTCGTTTTCTTAAGCTTTGCCTTCGGAAACCTGTCCTTAAACGCGGGAGGAACATGGCCGGTGAAGGCTGGCAGGATCGGCGTCATGCCAAACGAACGTTCACGCTCCAGTATCTTTTTCTGAAGCGCTTCGTGGGCCTGCATCTGGCTTTGCGGAAGAGGTCCGCCCCACCCGTCGATATTCCCCATGTAAAACCAATTGAAGTATGCCGGACCGGTGAAAAAACTTTCAAGATCTTTATCGGTAAAGCCCAGGCTTTTGTACACCCTGCTCCAAACCGCGTTCTGCCCCGTGATAGCAAGCGGCATATTGATGCCATTAAGAGCCATGAAATCTATCTCCCATTGCCAGCGTTCCCAGTCCCACCAGCTCATTGAATAATTAAACGTGCAGTAGTTAAGATAATACCTGTACTTATAGGGCGTCGTCTTGCTAACCTTCTCCTTCACCAGGGGCAATTTAGATGGCAAATTAAGGTTCGTTCCATTCCATGATATCAGGCAGCCGGCATAATTGCGCAAGTAGTAGTTTAATGCACTTGCTATAGATATGTTGTTATTCCCCGACAATATAATCTTATCATTCTTACTTTCCAGCTCAAAGATGTCGTTACCATCAGCGGCCGCGGGAATGTAATTAACCTCAAAATGCGCTGCATGCTCTTTAACAACGCGGCGAAGGAATGCATTGGCTGCGTCGCGGTCTGGTACGCCGGAGGCATGGGCTGAAAATGTAAAAAGTGCCAGCAGGCTAAAGGTGATGTTTCTGACAGACTTATGCATGAATCTATTTTTGTTGTTTATTAAAAGTAGCTGTTATAGGACGATGATCAGATGCGTAGGTTTCGTCGACAACGACATACTCCAGTAATGGCCACTTTACATTTCTCGTCGCAATATAATCAATGGTGCGGCGCGGATTAATCTGAGGGGAAGTGCCCGGACAATTATCAACACAGGTGCGTTTGAACTGCTCATCAAGCAAATTGATAGCCTCCGAACCAGCAACACTGTTTAAGTCGCCGCACAGAATCACCGGCAATGATACATTTTCGAACTCTTTTAGGATCCTCTGCATCTGAACGATCCGGTTTCCGTGGTCCCAGGTAGCGTCAAGATGAGTGTTTGCAAGAATAAGCTTTTGTTTGCCCACCTTGACTGTTACATATGCCAATATACGATCTTCGGCTTCGACTTTCTGTGGAAGCGGAACCAGGCGGACATTACGCAGCTTAAACCGGCTCAATATGGCAATGCCGTATTCTCCTCCATCGTAGTCAATTGCCCTGAAGAACTTATAATGAAGTCCCGTCTTTTGGGCAAGCAG
>DALYUO010000106.1:0-1895 GCA_031981225.1 Pararcticibacter sp. | reverse complement strand
TCATCAACACCTCCGGAGCGTTTAGTACCTGTCTCCACCTCCTGAAGGGCCACCAGATCCGCCTTCGAATCCTTTATTACATGGGCAATGGCATCCAGGTCAATGAGACCTGGTTTTGAGGGCGGGTTGGCGTGATGAATATTGTATGACATGACACGCAGAACATCGGGTGAACCTCCATCGGCGACCTTACTTTGCGCCGATGTGCCGTTCAGGAAAGCCATTTGTGCTGTAACGCACAGACTAAAAAGTATTTTCCTGATCATCATTATTGAACAACTTTAGTGGGGAATAGCCCTTCTGTAGTACCATCTCCTGCAGGAAATTCTTTTTCAAGCTCATCCAGAGTGGAAGTTTTGGAAAGATCAACTACCCTCTGTGCCCTGGCTTTTACCCAGCGACCCAAACGGACGTTATACTCGCCTCCTAATTTATAGAACCAGCCGGAATCAGATGGCGTGCCATACGCCAGGCAGATGGTGTTCGAACCCTGCTTGTAGAACGGCTGCTCCGCTAAAGATACCGGATTAACGATATCATACCAGTCGGTATTTGTGATACGATAACCCACAGGAGGATTAGTACTGCTTAGTACACTTCCGTTATAGCCTATGAAAATCACATCGATAGGCACAGAAGTCTTGGTAACCGTCGTTCCTTCAAATACAGCAATACCGCAGGCGAAAGTCCCGCTGTTAATTAACAGGTTTGTATTGGGTGAACCGAATCCATCGCCGGTAGTCCCGGTAGCGCCGTAGTTTCTTGAAACGATCCAGTTACCATTCGCTATACTCGTTGAGTTCTGACCGTTTATGAGCTTCTTCGAATTACCTACATAAAAATAAGTTCCCTTTGCTGCTGTGCCCGTTTTAAGATCAAACTTGTGAGTTCTCAAACCTCCTGTTGCCCAGCCATTGGCAGGAAATCCTGTAGGTGTATAACTCGAAGTCTGATTACAGGTGACCAGCGAAAACGGCGTGACCGAAAAGTCAATATCCCGGGTAGCCAGCAACTGAATGTACTCTCCATCCAGATCCGTACCTTCCACATCGGTAACAAAGCCAGAGATTACCACTGCCGCCTGGGTTACGGTAGAACTGAGCACCGTAATGTCTTCAGGCCTGCGGATACGCAGGTGTGGAGTATACTTCCCTTCAGCATTCTTTCCGTACGCCACAACACCGAAAAAGTTAGCCATGCCGGGTAAGGGGTTATTGGCAAAAGTTGCCGATGCCTCCGTGTGAAGGGTAAAATTATCAAAGCCATCGTTAACCAGTTTATCGCCACTGTATGTATCAGTCGGCGCTGGTATCGGGTCAAATCCACCCTTCACGATAACAACTTCGGTACTTTCGTATTTATCCGGATCAGCAAGAATATAACTGCTCGGCACCCGGTTTATAACAATTGGCTGATCTGAAGCTACTTTAGTGACCGCAGAACCCGTTAGTCCGGTTACCTGCAACAGGCCGTCGATACGTTTCATTGTTCCACCTACCAGATTTACAATTACCGAATCTCCGGGCACATATTGTTCTGCCTCAGCGCCTATAGCAATAGCAATACCCCTCAATTCGTTCAGGCGCAATTTATCCTGAACCATCAGCAAGCCCGATGGCAGATTTTTGCCGCTATGATCTGAAATTACTACTCCCGTAATTCCGGTGGAGCCGAGCATGGATTTCTGGTTTAACACAAAATCAGCATCCTTGTAAAAGCTCCTCAGGTCGTAGATGGCTATATAAGGACTTACCTCTGCTCCGGGGAAGTTGCCTGTCTTCTCGCATCCTCCAAAAATCATTATTGAAGAGAACAACCAGGTTATATTTAGTATTATCTTTCTCATATCTATCAATTTTATAACAGATTAAGGCTTCTGCCACCATACGCGGGTA
>DALYUO010000105.1:13640-16608 GCA_031981225.1 Pararcticibacter sp. | reverse complement strand
GCCTGAACTTCGAGCAGGCTCACCGTCTTAAACATCAATATGATTTACTCGACCGCTATCAGAGCAAATCGACAATCGTTAATTCTTCCATCTCCGATGTTGACGTCTTCAGCATCGCATCCGAAGAAAAGTATGCCTTTGTAAACTTCCTCAAGGTAATGAACGGAACGGTAATTCAAACCCAGACTCTCGAACTGAAGAAACGACTCGACGAAACCGACGAGGAGTTATTAAGCTTCGCCATTTCCGAGTTCAGGAATCGGTTTAACAGCAATTCAAAAGAGATCATCGTTCCCTTTGAAATCGACCTTGACGACCCGGGGATCCGGTTTACGGTACCAAAACTTGGTGAGAAGAAAAAGCTTCTTGACCTGTCGCAAAAGAACGTAAGCTTCTTTAAACGGGAGAAGATAGAACAGTATGAAAAACTAAACCCGGAGGTTCGAACCGACCGGCTGCTTAACCAAATGATGAAGGACTTGAGGTTAAACCAACTGCCCCGCCATATAGAATGCTTTGATAACTCGAATTTTCAGGGTAAATATCCCGTGTCGGCAATTGTGGTATTTAAGGATGCCAAACCCTCAAAAAAGGATTACCGGCATTTTAATGTAAAAACAGTCGAGGGTCCCAATGACTTTGCCACTATGGAGGAAGCTGTTTACAGGAGGTATAAAAGAATGTTGGAAGAAGATTCACCTCTCCCGCAACTGGTCATCATCGACGGCGGCAAAGGACAACTGTCGGCTGCGCTTAAAAGCCTGAAGCTTCTGGGAATTGAAAACCAGCTCACCGTCATCGGGATTGCTAAAAGGCTTGAAGAACTCTTTTATCCCGGTGACCAGTACCCGCTCTATCTTGATAAAAAATCAGAGACACTTAAGATCATACAACAGCTCCGCGATGAAGCTCACCGCTTTGGAATTACATTTCATCGTCTAAAGCGAAACAAAGCCACCCTGGCAACAGAACTAAAGAATATCCCCGGCATTGGTAAAACCACGGCCGAAAAACTATTGCAGCATTTCAAGTCGGTCAAGAAGATCAGGGAAGCCACAAGCGAAGAGCTGCAGGCTGTACTGAATAAAAAGCAGGTGGATTCTCTGCTCGGGTATTTTGGGGGAGGACCAGTTGAAAGTTAAAGGTTGTGAGTTGTTAGTTGCGGGTTGTGGGTTGTGGGAAAAACCGTCTGTATTTCTGAAGGTGTTAAATCCCCAAATCATCGTAACAATAAAGCAACAAGCCGGCACAAATAGATGCCGGCTTGTTGCTTTGTACTGATTGATATACTTATTATTGTCTGATGTTGCTCTTACTCAATCTCACAACTTTCAACCTACAACCTTCAACCTTTTAATACGACCACAGATCATGCTCGTAATCGAGCAGTTCTTTTTTAATCCGTTCAGACTCATAGAGCCGGTCTATACCCTGAGCATAGTCCTTCACTCTTAAATCCTCAGGATTAGACTCTTTCACAATATAGCTTGAAAAAAGTCGCTTCATAAAGATGTCGTCGTAGCTTAAACCTGTGGCATCATTATTTCTTGTGGTCACCGGCTTAGTGACGAAGATATGACGTGCTTCCGGGAAATAGATCCAGAAAGCAGGTTGTTCTCCAAGGTCCTGACCGGCCGCTTTAATCTTCACCATCGGTGCAATCCCTATAATTCGTGGCTCATACACCGAGCGGTTCTTGTCAAAGATCCAGTCTTCTTTTATCTGGAATTTCACAACGCTGTCGGGATTAAACTCACCCGTCGCCATGTGCGATCCAATTTGCTCGCCATTGGCGTTAAAGTCGGGAATAAGAACACTGTCAGCGAACTTACCCATTACCTGTTCTGGCTTAAGGACGGTAGCAAAAGAGTCGCCGTTAGGATCATCTTTGGTACTTACCGCATCATAAGCTCTAAGCTCGCCTGCAGTCACCGCATTCATTATAATATCTATCAAACGCGACTTAGGAGAAGCATATACCGAGTTCATCTTTTCCCTTACATCAATCTCACGCCATATTCTCTTTGAGAACATCACATCCACATCTCTCAGATTAGCATAAGGTGTTACCTTGGCATCCTCAATATTGCTCTTTCTGAAATAACCGTCTACAGGTCTTTCCTGTACGGTATCCACAGGTACCGGGATGGTGGAGTTATTCATATTAGGCTGTTGCGCGTAAAGCGCTATTCCTAACATACTGAATAAACCGGTTATGCAAATTCTTTTCATTTCCTTTTAATTAGCCGTTAAAGCTATTGAGTTTAAAGCCCGTGGAGACCCGTCGGGACCAACAGCCACAATATTATCAAATATCACACGTGCACCCGGGCCTATTCCCGACAGCGCGGTTCTCATGGCACCACTAAGCGAGTTTCCAGAAGTCTGAAGTACAATAGCATCGGCCCGTGGCTTCGCTATGATAAGACTAAATCGGGTTACTGAGAATTTTGCGTCGAAGTCAAAGCCCTCAAGCATCGCAAATACATTGTTCTGCGCCTTTATTGCTACCGAACTAAGAACACCGCCGGTTTTGCCAGCAAATTTAGCTACAGGGTCGGGGATTCGCTTAACTCTGAACTCTGTTGTTCCGATAGTCTGCACTTTACCGGGTGCAATTTCTGCAGCCACAGATACAGTTGCCTTTCCGGGGGAACTGACTTTCACAGTGTACTTACCATTCGCTCCGGTAATACTACCGCCGCTCATGCTTACACGCATATTTTCTTTTGGAATTCCTGGCGCCGATATAGATACCGGATTAGGAACGCCGATGTAAAATACATTCATTTTATCAGGTGATACTACAGCCGACGGCCGCGCCACCTGGTACTTCTGCTCTGCAGTTGGATATTCTTTAATCGAACCATCCGTTTGCTTCACCCTGACTTTACCAACCCACGAAAAAACGCCTTCCCTATTTGTCGAAACAGTATAGACACCCTTTCCATCTCTTACAGGAAGAGTC
>DALYUO010000105.1:7102-13630 GCA_031981225.1 Pararcticibacter sp. | reverse complement strand
ATTGTCGGGTTAGACCTGGAATCATAAGCAGTAAGAAACACCTCCGCTGTGTATGGCTGCCCCTGAATCAAATAAGATGTTGGTGCAACTGCCACGGCTGAAAACTTATCGAGATTTACTACAGCCTGGTCCATTTTACCCAGTATCCGTTTAACAATATCCGCCTCTGCGTTTTTATTGTCGGTCTGGATCTTCGTTAAAATAGTCATCGCAGCAGTCAAAGGAGTGCCTTCACCGAAGTTTACATCCTCCCAGGTTCTTTTTCCTTCAATGGACTTCGCCGGATCTTTTGCCACAAGCGACAATGATACCGTCTGACGTTCCTTCTCATCGAGGAGAGCTATCAGTTTCTCACGGGTTTCATTGATCTTCGCCTTTAACTCCTTACCCTTCTTTTTGTTGATCATGATGCCCGGTGCAATATCCAGATTGTCCCGTGCTTTCAAGTCTCCGGTTTCAGGATCATAACCCTGACCCTGACGCGCAAACTCTTTTTTTATCGATTCAATATAGTTATTCAAATCATCTGAAAGAGTCTTTGCCTTTTTGGCATTTTCGTAAATAGGTCTTGCCCTTTCAGGCTCATCTTTCAGCTTCGTACTTTCGAAAGCGGCAAACATCTGCTCTACACTGGTATTGACGTTCGACTTTGAAAGCTCTAAACTATCGTTTATATTTTTAAACGCATTTAAAATAGTATCTGAGACATTCAAGGCCAGCATAGCGAGCAATACCAAATACATGATATTGATCATCCGCTGTCTTGTTGTTTCTTTTCCTCCGGCCATGCTTTATTAGATTTGTTGCTTTAATTTAGATAAATGACAAATTTTACATCCTGCTATTAAACCCGTGGTTGATTCATAGCGGAAAGCATATTACCGTATACAGAGTTCAATGAGCCCAGGTTCTTGGCCAGTCTTCCCACTTCCTCTTTAAACTGTTTCGAGTCTTCGAGAGATTCATTAAAGTTCTGCATGGTTAAAGAAAGGTTCTGATAGAATTTATTCATTGACTTCAAATGAGCGCTTGAATCTTGCAACTCCAGTTCGTAAACCGCGTTCAATGCAGAAAGATTCTTAGCAAGGCTGTTCACCTGTTCATGATACAGTTTCGAATCAATACCCGAATCTCCCATTTCAACCAGTCCGGCAGAAGCCTTGTCAAAAGCGACACTTAAATTATCAAAGCTTGCCGAAGCAGTTTTCAGTTTGCCGGTAAACTCGTTGGTCGCGATGGTAGCATCCGAAACATTAGAGATAGCAGCAACCTTATCACCAAATGTTCTTAGTCCTGATCCCAGGCTTTCAATAAGCTCAGGTCCGATCTTTGCATCTGCCAGCATTTTATCCAAAGCAGCTGATGTAGAAGGGGCAGCCACGGCAGGACGCGCACTTGCAGCAGGTAGTTCACCTGCAAACTCGTCATCAAGTTCGGGATAAACCCTTGTCCATTCAGGATCCTTCGCAGGAGGAACAAACCCGGTTATAAAGAAAAGAAATGCTTCCACACCAAGTCCCACGCCAATCATATAATTACCTAATATACCGCCAATATGGAGGATCTTGAATAGTGCTCCAATAATAACCACACTTGCCCCCCATGAAATCGCTGTATGAAGGGGTTCTAATTTGAATTTTTTCTTGTTAGCCATAGTAAAATAATAATAATGAAGATGTATTGTTAAAAAGAATTTTTATCTCTGATATCTCTTCCAGGGAAGCGGGTTACGCAGCGGAAGCCAATATATGATTTTGCAGTGTCCTGATATTCGAAGGCCCTCGTCGAATTTTGAAGGAAATAACCTATGTCTTTCCATGAACCGCCCCTCACTACTTTTCTTTTCATTACCTCCGGATCACCCGCCTTAGCCTCGTAGCTAAACGTAGGATTCAGATCATGCACAAAAGTAGATGCAGATTCGTCATACGCAGATGCAGTCCACTCCGCAACATTACCAGCCATATTGTATAATCCAAAATCGTTCGGATAATACGACCGGGCGTTTACGGTCACAGAACCACCGTCATCATTATAATTCCCGCGTCCAGGCTTAAAGTTCGCCATTAAGCATCCCTTTGCGTTCCTGATATATGGGCCTCCCCATGGATAATCTGTTCCAACACGTCCTCCTCTTGCTGCATATTCAAACTCAGCTTCCGATGGCAGCTCAAAAGGTAGCCGCGGATTTCTTGCCCCCTGCTCACTTCCTTCATACAAACGGGTCCGCCAAATGGTGAAAGCCCTTGCCTGACGCCAGGTTATACCAACCACAGGATAACTTGCATAGGAGGGATGGGAAAAATAACCTTCCGTCATCGGATCATTCTGTGCATAAGCAAAGTCGGCCAGCCATACGAGAGTATCAGGATATACGCCCACAGTGTCGCGGAAAATAAAGTCAGAACGTTTCTTGGTTTTATCCCCCCGGTAGTTCGCAGCTTCCCGGTAATTCATGATCGCAAAGTTATACTTCAGAAGACGTACATCGATCTCATTACGATCGAACACGCGGTCCTCTCCCTGATAGTACATCGCTTGCAACTTATTCGCATTGGCAGCATTTTTCTTGGTATTCCAGATTACAGATCCATCTCCAACCTTTTTCCAGTCAATGTATTTAGCGCCTCCTGCATTAGCAGCCTGCCCCTTCGTCTGGATATAAAGCTTAGGATCTTGTAAATAATCGGTAATAGCTATGGAATCTCTTACCCAGTTTACAAACTGCTTGTATTCGTTGTTTGTGATTTCGGTTTCGTCCATGTAGAATGCCTGAACGGTCACCTGCTTATTCTGTGCAATCTGGGCAAAAGTAATATCCTGATCAGTTTGTCCCATAACAAAAGTCCCGGCTGGTATATAAACCATACCATAAGGAACTCTGCTGCTATTCACTTTTTTAGTTCTTACTCCAACCAGTTCTCCACCTGCACCGCCCTTCCCGCAGCCACTTGAAAACGCTGAAATGGTTGCGAGAGCGATAATATATAATTTTCTCATTGATGTTTTGAACTCTTGCTTAAAAAAACCTGCCTAATATACAATTCTTAACCATCTAAACCTAAAACATTATCATGGTTTTCTATTGCCTGATACGTATGCCGGTTTTTACGAAGGATAGAGGCGAAGGTTTCACAATTCGGGGATAAAAATTCGCAGAAGGCCGTATTACTTGTTTACCATCTTAATATATTGCTCTATAGCCATGGTCATACTGGGTGCATTAGGCATCGGCGCGGGAATATCTACAATAAGGTTCCTCTCCTGAATTGCTTTCTGCGTACTTGCCCCAAATGCAGCTATCCGCGTGGTATTTTGTTCAAAATCAGGAAAGTTCTTATACAAGGATTGAATACTCGATGGGCTAAAGAAAACGATGATATCGTAAAACACATTCGCCAGATCAGACAAGTCACTGCATACGGTACGAAACAACACAGCAGTGGTGAAATTATAGCCGTTTTCCTGCAAATACTTTTGTGTTTCTTCCGTAGCAACATCTGAACATGGATACAGGAATTTCTCAGCAGCATTCTTCTTTAATACTTCAGCAAGATCCGAAGCCGTCTGTTTTCCGAAGAATATCTTCCTCTTCCTATATTGGATATATTTTTGAAGATACAACGCAATATTTTCCGACAGACAGAAATATTTCATTTCTGCAGGCACTTCATGCCTCATCTCTTCACATATCCTGAAAAAATGATCAGCAGCGTTGCGACTTGTAAAAATAACAGCTGTATAATCGGCCAGATTGATCCTCTCTTTCCGAAAATCTTTGGCAGGAACCCCTTCGACATGGATAAATGAGCGAAAATCGACCTTAACATTGTATTTCTTAGCCAGCTCAAAATAAGGCGATTTTTCCGTATCGGGCTTTGGCAGGGTTACCAAAATACTTTTTACTTTTCTCTTTCTAGCTTCTGATTGCATATCTTCCTTTAGAACCTGAGCGCCTTAATTAATATTAATAACGGGCAAATTTCGAGGGCACAAAGATAGATAAATAAATAAACTTTAGGAAACCTATACCCGGATAATATGTTCGTTATTGCCCTGAGAAATTGGAAAAAGAAAATAAAGCCTATTAATATGAACGACAAGTAGATATAATAAGGCGCAAACCTCGCCGGCGTCAGGCTAAAAGCAATGACTATTGGCAAAAAAAGCAGCGCGAGATTAAAGTAGCTCATAAATAAAATGGAAATATATTCCTTCACTATTTTTCCCGCATCAAATAAGAATCCCAGTATTCTTATTATTATAATCTTTAAAGTATATAAACCTATTACGATGAACGACAGCCTGAAGAACCAGCTTACACCGCTGTAGCCATACGACAGTTGAAAATATCTCCCGCATTGATAGAGGAACATTCCGATAGTAAAACCAAACAGAAGGTACAGGAACACAAAAGGCCAGGAATTGAAAAAGTTCTCTTCTTTATTGATCTGCCCTAAAACCCTGTTACTGAAAAAAGCTTGAACCATGGCAGATAGTTCCTTATTAAAGGCGTTCCTCAATACTGCGAAAAGCATCAGAAGCACAAATATAAAGGCCACGACCCACAACTCCCCCTTCGCCCGTAACCTACCCTCTTCATATTTAGAGAGTTTTGTAAACCTGCGCGACCATCCCTGAAAATCAACACCTTTAACCATGTAATACCGCACCAGGCTATCCCGAAAGAGATTTGGCCGTTTAGGGTCAGGCAGCTTTACCCATGCCATGTTCAAAGAATCAGCAACAGCCCTGACAGAATCCCTTGCATACTGTATAGAGTCGCGCCTGTACATCCAGCGTGCAATAGACGCAGAATCCCGGTAGACCGGCTGCCGGACCGTATTGCCGCTTTCAACCGTCGCTTCAACCCCATTGGCTTGAGAATCGACCTGCGAAAACGCGGCAAGGCCCGAAAAAACCGTAAATAGAAGCAACACAAGGTATTTAACAGGCATTCCTTAAACAATATCTTTGAACCGCAAATGTACCTGAATAATTGATTCAAAGAAAGTAAAGAGGTGCCTGTTATTCTGTTTTAAATTATTATATCACAACTTTTCGGGAGGCCCTGTATGGGATCAGTGAGCACAACAGGATTACTGTGGCAATGCCAGCTACCAAATTAGTTCCTTTAGCAGTAAAGGCACACAAGATATACAGCAGCAAAGCGATAAAGGCCAGTGCAAATGCTATTACCTGCAACCCAAACCTGTTCTGACGCTTAATCTCTAATACTTCTGTCTCATCAATCTCTGCTACTTCGGTTTTCCGTGCCGCCCGTCTGTCCTGTAGCTGCTGATATTCCTCACTGATCCAGCCCTTCGATGCTGCATATACTTCATATAACAGCAACAGAATACAGGGGAGCAACACACCCAGCAACATCTCGCTGGCTCTGCTCAGTTTATAATCCATAAGCAGGGGCAATAATATCTTAAATACCAGGTTTATGCCCAAACTGAGCACAGTAATATAAATAGTAGCCTTTCCGGTGATCCTCTTCGAAAACAAAGCCCAAATTGGCGGAGCAAGCAAAGGGCCTCCAGTTATAGCTCCCACACTTAGAGTAAATTCAACTATACCTCCAATATAAGGTACGATCAGTGCAATGATGATCATCCCTATCCCAAAGAACCAGGATGACAGTCTTGCCACTTTCATCAACTTCCTGTCTGAAGCATGCGGGTTGATCCCTTTATAAATATCGTTGGTAAATACTGCAGATACAACATTCAGCGCCGTATTGGCCGATGCCGAAGTGGAAAAATACATGCCTGTTAAAATCAATCCCATTAGTCCTGCCGGCAGCACCTGCTTGCATACCATCAGATACGCATTCTCCGTTTCCAATCCAGTCAGTCCCGGGTTCATCGTCCGGTAAATCATCGGTGGAAGCATCCACAGCACCGGACTGATTATATATAGTCCTGCAAAAAGAAAGGCCACTTTTGATGCCGACTTGGGCGTATCCACACTGGTATAGCGCTGTACAAAGGTCCAGTTTCCGCCAATATAAAAGATGTGATACAGAGCAAAAGCCACAATAAAGCCCCAGGTATACTCTCCATTCACTATATGAAAGAAGTTCTCAGGAACACGTTCTAAAACCACGTTTACCCCCCCCGCCTCTGAAAACGCCAGTGGAATGATCAGAAGCACCGCTGCCGTAAGGATCACAAACTGAAGAATATCAGTCACCATTACTGCCCATAGTCCTCCTACTGCCGTATAAGCGATCATGAAGATACCCAGCACCACGGTAACCGGCAAGAGGGGAAAGTCCAGTGAAGAGCCCACCAGCCTGGCCACCGAATACAGTACCGAGCCTTTTATAAACAACGACACCAGCATAAATATATAGATGAAACTTTTCTGAACCTTATCTCCCAGCCTTTCCTTAATAAACTCTGCTGCAGTAAGGTTACCGGTAGCCTTCCATTTAGGTGCAAGATAAAGACCTGTTACCAGCCCCCCTATGCACATGGTCCACTGAATGGTTACTGCCACCCAGCCATATTTATAAGC
>DALYUO010000105.1:5407-7092 GCA_031981225.1 Pararcticibacter sp. | reverse complement strand
AAGCGATAGAACCCCATGCTACAAAGGTACCCGCCGAAAAGAAACTCATAAAGAGAGAAAGCCCCCCGATGAACCAGGGCACAGCCTCTCCACCTGCAAAAAATGATTTAAGGTTTCGGCCCGTACGGGCAAACATGAAACCTATGAGCATGATAAATACTGAAAATACAACGATGACAGAAGTGTCGATTAATGAGTTCATGATTATGGTTTATCCCTCGTTTACTGAAGTGAAAAGGATTATCCTTCTTAAATATCCCTGTAACATCTTACCGAAAATATAGCAGCAGGAACATTGGCGGATGGATGCTCTGCTTCTATCTGTATTTTACTGGTGACTACCGGCTCTTTAAATATGATGGTATTGCGCGTCTGGTAATTATCCTCTTTCTCAAATAAGATGTTTTCTTTATCATCTTTCACTTTATAATTTCTCACACAGAACGGCATTACATTCTCCGGATGCGTCATCAGCACCGATTCCATGGGATGATCATAATCCGTATCAAAGAACAGCTCGATTTTACCAATTTCCTTTGGCTCATCCCACTCAATTGTAAGCACAGGCGATGGGTCGTCCGGATCCGCTACCCACGCATTCGGCCCTGTAGTGGGCCGGTCTATCCCATTGGCGATGTTCGCTGCTCCGAATACCTGTTGTGCCCGGCTCATTTCTATAGCAAAGTTGTGCCCCCCGGGCCGCCGTTGCGGACACCAAAATTCAAATTCATCTACCCCTGAGTCTTCAGGAGGAGATTGCTTACCGTAATTTGATACTGCTTTATTAACCAGATTAAACACCGAAAGAACGCCGGTAACCCGCTTCTCTGTATAACCTAACTGTATCTCTGGATTTTTGCTCACTATCAGGTATACGTAGGCCGGCTCTTTTAGGATAGATTCAAAATTAATCTCTACCGTTTGCCGCCCGGCTTTAAGGCTAAATTGCTTTTTAGAAAGACTTAAGTCGGGTGTATAATTTCCGTTGCGACCGCTGATCCTTAGCTCAGTTTCCAACATAGTATCCTTTAACGCATTCACATACAAACTAAAGGAAGGAATTTTTCCTGCATCAACAGGAAACATCTGTGCCGAGGACCAATCCAGTGCTTTCCAAAGCCCCTCATGCAGGAATCCCTTAAAACGTATCTCACTACTCGCGATAGCCCTGCCTTTCTGTATGATATCGCTCTGATCTTTCAATATCAAGCCGGGTATAAATTGTCCTGTTTTCATTAATTCCCTCTGCAGGGTTAGCATTAAGCCATTGCTTAGGATGTCGCGCGGATTTAAATTATTTTCAATGCAAATCTTTGCTGCCATACCTACTGCCTGTCCGACGTAGGCACAGGTAGCCATAACACGTGTAGCTCCAAAGGCAACATGACTAACACTGATAATTCTGCCTGCAAGAAAAAGATTATTTATATTCCGGCTGTAAAGTGAGCGGTAAGGAATTTGAAAAATGCCCTTACTATGCCATTGGTTGCATCCCGGCTTTTCACTAAACACTCCGTCTGCTGGATGAAGATCTATCGACCAGCCTCCGTAAGCCACCGCGTCTTCATGTGTCCGCTGCTCAATCAAGTCCTGTTGTCTTAAAATATAATCGCCCTCAAAACGCCTACTCTCTCTTTTTCCTGGTATAGTTCCCACCCACTCCAATGTCATCGTTTCTGCCTCCG
>DALYUO010000105.1:4743-5397 GCA_031981225.1 Pararcticibacter sp. | reverse complement strand
CCTGAGTTCTTTATATGGTTCCATACTCCATAGATTACCTTCCAAAGCTCCCATTTAATCTTCTCGGTGTCATGTACAGTATCCAGCCGGCCACCATATTCTACCCACCAGAGCTTGCATCCATGCTCCTTAGCATTGAAGTTACGGTAGCGAGGTACTTTAGTGATATCGCCTAAAGCAAAAGAAGGAGGAATAAATTTCACCGGTTTCCCTGTGTCCTTACTATAAAAGTACAGAGAGTGTCCAAGCAATTCTCCGTATTCAGTGTCCGGAGCCATTTGTTCCCCAAATTCTTCTTTGCTTTCCGCTCCCATCCTGAAGGCTGCCCCCGACAGAAATCCAACAATGCCGTCCCCTGATGCATCGCAGAACAAAGGGGCCTTAAGAATATACTCCGTAGAGTTTTGACTGCAAAACGCCTTTAATAAACTTATTGTATCAGCGTCTTCCTTCTCTACTTCATAAACCGCCGTGTTTAACAATAAAGTAATATTAGATTCCTTCATTACTTTATCAAGTAAGAGCATATCCAGTATAACAGGATTACCCTCGGGATTACGATAAGTGTTTTCTACCAGAATCTCATCAATTACTCCACCTTCACGCGACCAGCGATTATTATTACCCATATGTGAAGTCGCTCCTAACATCCAA
>DALYUO010000105.1:1732-4733 GCA_031981225.1 Pararcticibacter sp. | reverse complement strand
AAGCCGTATCTCGCTTGAAGCATTGCCTCCTAAAACTGGCCGGTCCTGTACAAGGATTACTTTAATGCCAGCCCGGGCAGATGTGATTGAACTGCATATTCCAGCCAGGCCTCCACCTACAATGACAAGGTCTGAATACATCGTTTTTTGCTGCAACTCTCTTTTATTCTTTTCTATACTTTGAATCATATATAAAATCTCAATGTTCTTTCTTGTACTTTCACTGTTCGCCAGCGTATGTAAATCATTTTACCGCAACCGGTTTCCTTAGCCTGATGTCTTCTGAAGAGGCACCGACAAGTACCTCAAACCTTCCAGGATTGTAATCAAAAACTCCCTTCTCCGGCCTGTAATACGAAAAAGCGTTTGCATCAAGGCGCACAGACACTCTTTTAGATTCGCCCTTTTTAAGAAATGTCTTTGAAAATCCTTTGAGCTCTTTAAATGGCCGCAGCGCTTTTGACTTAAGTTCCCTCACATAAATTTGTGCCGCTTCTGCCCCGTCCCGGCCACCGGTATTTGTAAGAGTAAACGTCACTCTTATATCAGGAAACCCAGGCTTACCCTGATTTGCAATGGATAGATTACTATATCTAAAACTGGTATATGACAAGCCAAATCCAAAAGGGAACATGGGTTTAACAGCACTGATGTCAAAATGCCTGTAGCCTACAAACAAACCCTCTTTGTAGACAATCTTTTTGGTGTTCGCTGGGTCATAATAGCTGTCGTGAACGGGATTATCTTCCCACCTTTTCTCAAAGCTCACAGGCAGCTTACCACTTGGATTTACGTAACCGAATAAGACCTCTGCAACTGCGCTACCCCCTTCCTGCCCTGGATACCATAGATGCAACAGGGCCGGAATACTGTCTATCCAGCCATTCATGTCAACGTTACCCCCGGCATTGAGCAATACTACCGTTTTAGGGTTCGCTCTTACAATACAGCTAATCAAACTATCCTGAAATTCAGGCAAGGAGAATGTGCGATCATTACTCTCGCGCTCGCTGCTCTCGTTAAAGCCCATGCAGACCACAGCGGCATCAGCTGATGCGGCAGCACGAACAGCTTCTTCAAAGAGCAGTTTATCCTCGCGCCAGGCCAGTACAATATCCACCGGGTGAACATTGGCAAAGTACTCTAAACGGATATCGTATTCTTTTCCGGCCTCTAACACCACAACGGCTTCTTTTGTGGTAATTCCCTGATCACGCCACTCATTGATAACCTGCTTTGAATCTACGAATAGCCTGAATCCATCAAACCCCCGGACTGTAAAACGATATCGTGCAGTTTTCTGCGGTCTGATCACACCCGTCCAGCGTATGGAACAATGATCAAACGGAATGCCTTGTTTCTCAGCAGCAATATGCCAACCGTTATTGATGCTGACCGTGGTATCAGTCACAATCTTCTCAGGTTGGCCGCTCAGCCTGATATTATTAAAATACTCACCTTTTAAACCTCTTATCGGGCTATTTCTCCCTGTATAAAAAACAGATGAGGCCACCACGTCTGGCAACGTAGGAATTCCCGCGGCATAAATAGTCCTTATATCAGGGGCAATCTTATTGATCCCTTCCAAAACCGATACTGAATGAAAAGGAAATGTATAAGAACTGCCTCCTCCGGCTATATAAGAATTCGCATTAGGCCCTATTACAGCCAGTGTTTTGATCTGCGCAGCAGAGAAAGGTAAAGTGTTGTTTTTATTTTTCAACAATACAATTCCTCCCCTCGCGAGATTGACCGCTACTTCAGCGGCATCAGGGTTGTCAAGCGGGATCGATCTATCCAGCTGAGCCTTATCGAAGAAGCCGAAACGAAAAATAATCCTTAATATACGCCGCACTTTATCGTCAATAGTCGACATGGCCACGCGGCCGTCCGCAATAGCCGGAAGCAATATGTCTTTTGTCATAAACCTGGCCCGCGGCATTTCTAAATCCAGTCCGCCGTTCGCGGCCGCAATACCATCGTAGGTAGACGACCAATCGCTCATCACAAAACCATCAAATCCCCACATTCCTTTTAATATCTTGTTATTCAGAACATCGTTTTGTGTCGTATAAACTCCGTTTACCGGATTATAGCTGTTCATCACAGACCCCGCCTTCGCCTCCCGGACACTGGCTTTAAAGGCGGGCAGGTATATTTCATGTAAGGTACGTTCATCAATATCGCTGCTTACATTATTTCTGTCCCATTCCTGGTTATTTGCTGCGTAATGCTTAACTGTGGCCACTACCTTTTCATCCTGTAGTCCTTTAATATACGCCACAGCCATGCGTGCATTTAAAAATGGGTCTTCACTAAAATATTCAAAGTTCCGGCCACCCATCGGCGCACGTATGATATTCACTCCTGGAGCCAGCAAAACATGTACTGCCCGTGCTTTTGCATCTCTGCCAAGTTGTTTTCCTAGTTGATACACCAAACTCGTGTCCCACGTTGCGGCAGAAAGGACGCTTGCAGGATATGCTGTTGATTTCCCGTCTTTATGCGTTCCAACCGGCCCATCGGTCAATTTTATTTCAGGCAGTCCCAGTCGTTCAATTCCCCTGATGTAAAACCCGTTATAACCACCTATATAGTCAATCTTTTCCTCGCGTGTCATTCTCGAAAGCAGGTCGTTCACTCTCCCCTCAACATCCGCTGTGCTGTCCCTGTAAACCTGGGCAGACAAATTGAGAGAAACCATCAGACAACATACAGCATTAAAGGACTTTATTAGCTTTAAATTCATATCAATCTTTTTTCCAGAACCCCTGGTGTCATTTAATTAAAGGTCTTATCACATCGGCCCAAATTTTGTATCCTTCCGCCGTCATATGCAATCCGTCCTTTGAATAGTATTCAGGAACGATTTGCTTGTTGTCGGTTAACAGCGGGTGAAAGGTATCGGCATATACCGTTTGCGGCTGAATAGCCATAAAGCTCCTGATCAGCTCATTCGTTTGCTCAATATTGTCCAGATATTTCATTCGAACAGGGCTGG
>DALYUO010000105.1:0-1722 GCA_031981225.1 Pararcticibacter sp. | reverse complement strand
TAATGGCCATAAAAACGATCTCCGCCTTTTTATTGTCTTTCCTGATAGCGAAGAAAAGCTGTTTGAAATCTCTTAAGATCGTATCGGGCACATGCTTATAGCCGATATCATTATCGCCTATGTACAAAAAGATCTGCCTGGGTTTATATGGCGTAATGACCCTTGCGATATACTGACCCAGATCAGTGGTCTTAGTACCTGAAATTCCCCTGTTTAGTACTTTCTTATCCGGAAAATCCCGCTGCAGCGTTTTCCAGTTTTCCACAGACGAACTACCGGTGAATACTACAATACCCTTCCCTGGAAAATCAGCAGCATCCTTACGTTCATAGGCTGCCACCTTTTGTTCCCATTTTTCCTTTTGCGTCAATTTCTTTTGCTGCGCAACGGCTGCGTTAAAAGCAAAAACCGCCGCTACCATTAAAATCACTTTTGTCATGTTATTTCGTTTTAGTATTGTTCTGTGCAAGCTCCCCTCTAAGCAATATTTTCCCGAGGAAAAGAGCTGTTTTCTCATATCTTTCCGGGTGTTTCCGAATATCGCTGAGTTGCTCCGCCCCGAGAATGTGCCTTTTATCCGCTTTTTGTGCTGAAATGGTGATCGTCACAGTATGTACGCCGTCTTCCAGTTCCACGAAATCATACTGTCCCCGGTAGCGGTTGTTACAAAATCTGTTGAACCGGTTCAAAACCTCGTCGCCTGTCGACTGATTCGCTCTCCAGGCCTGATAGCCATTGGCAGAGATCTTCTCGAGTTTCACCGGACGGCCATCCACTGCAATATACAGTTGACCTGCTTCCGGACCGCCTATGTCAAACAGGCCGAACGCGGTTCCTTTGAACCTGATACTAAAAGAGCTGTTTGCCTTCTCAGAATAAGCGATATAAGGAAACCATCCCGAAAACTGCTTCAGAAAATCATGCTCCTTTGTGTTCATCCTTTTCCAGTGATCGTCAAATGAGGCAATCGTCATTGGATCCAGCATTTTTGCGTCCTCCCAGTTATCAGGCGACAACGGCTGAGGAAAAGGATGTGATTCAGCAAGGGCAGTCGTCCTCATCTTTATAAAGCCTCTGGCAATAGCCGCGGCATAGAGATTTCCTCCCGAAGTCACCGGATGAATACCATCTTCTGAAAACAAAATTTTGCCCGCCGCCTGGCCGGTCTTGCCTTTCCAGATCAACAAGCTGTCTTTTTCCATCTGTGCCGCCTCCATACCTAAATGAATAGAAGGCAATTGATAATGCCGTGCAATTTCTTCAAGCCGCTGAATATTGGAGGGAATACCGCCCTTTTGATACACGCTAATCTGGTCTTTAAGAACAGTATAAATAAAACAAATATCAGTAGCAGGGTTATTCCTGATGATTTGCCTGACCATCCCTTCCATGCCGGCTGCATAAGCGCCATTTACAGCAAATTCTATAAATACCAGATCAGGGTTATATTGCAGCAATTGTTCGTTTATCCTGCAGGCGCCAAGATCGGTACCCGTACCTGAGATGCCCGCATTTAACCATTTAAGGTTCACCATCGGACAGGCAGCTGCTATGAACTTTGCCGTCTGCATTCTGTAGCAATATTCAGCCTGTGTAATGCTGCCGCCTATAAACCCAACAGTAACGGCTTTTCCATCTCTTATCTTTGCGAAGAAATTCTTCAGGCCGCTGCGTACCTTACACTCGTCGTCTTTGTAGAACAATCCGGGCGCGACTGACGGC
>DALYUO010000104.1:14082-16716 GCA_031981225.1 Pararcticibacter sp. | reverse complement strand
ATGCTTAGTCCCCAACTTTTTTGCTTGATCCCATTATTGGGCTATGCAGTGTACATGCCTCCTCAGGTATTTCGCCGTTGCAGACAATTTATCTTCCATTAATCTTTCAACCGTTCCTTCAAACGTCAGTTGTCCGCCATATTTACCAGGACCAGGTCCGATGTCTATCACCCAGTCGGCCTGTGAAATAATATCGAGATTGTGTTCAATCACAATCAGCGTGTTTCCACTTTCCACCAGTCTGTTAAGTATCGCCATGAGCCTTTTTGTATCGGCAGGATGCAGGCCCGTAGTCGGCTCGTCCAATATCAGGACCTTACTTTCGCCTTTTAGTTCTATTGTTAATTTTAACCGCTGTCTCTCACCTCCTGAGAATGTGCTCAGCCGTTGTCCAAGTGTTACATAGCTTAGTCCTAACTCGATTAACAGGTTGAAATGATGAGAGAAACCTTGATTTATGAAAAAGTCCGCTGCTTCCTCTACGGCCATATTCATAACCTGCACAATGTTTTTCTTCTGATAGCTGTACTGAAGAACGTCATTACGAAATCCGCTTCCATGACACGCTTCACAGGGCTCCTCTACGTCGTCCATAAATGCCATGTCGATTTTTTCTATCCCTAATCCTTTGCAAAACGGACAGGCCCCTTCGCTATTGCGACTAAAAAGCTTGTTGCTTACCTTGTTGGAGCTCGCAAATAGGTCTCTTATTTCATTAGAAATATCCAGATAGGTTAATAAGTTAGCCCGTGAATTGCCAACAATAGCCGACTGATCTACTATAGTAACTTCAGGAAACTGAGAGGGGAAGACCTTGCTGACTAAGGTGCTTTTACCCGACCCTGCTACACCGGTGATAACTGTCAGTATATCTTTTGGGATTTTAACGGAAATGTTTCTAAGATTATATAAACTAGCATTCTTAAGCTCAAAGAATTCAGTCCATTTGCGGGGATGTAGGTTAAAAGTCCTTTTATCAGAGAAGTATTTGCCGGTTTTACCAATTGATGTTTTTAAGTTTTCAAATGAACCTTCATATACTATTTCCCCACCATGGATTCCAGACAGGGGACCCATATCAATAATATGATCGGCTATTTTTATCAAATCAGGATCATGCTCGACGATCAAAACCGTATTTCCCTTTTCTTTTATTTGTTTAATGATTTGAGAAATATTGTCGAGATCCTTAGGATGAAGGCCCACACTAGGTTCGTCAAAGATGTATAAGAGATTCTCCAGACTGTTTCCAAGATGTCTGACCATCTTTATGCGCTGCGATTCGCCTCCCGACAATGTGTTGGTAGTTCTATCTAAAGTTAGGTACTGAAGGCCTATCGTAACGACATTTTTAAGCTTTTTTACGAGCTCATTGAGGATGGTTTCATAATGTTTGGATGACAGTGACTGTATAAATATCAGCAAATCATCGATCGGGAGGGCGGCACAATCGGCTATATCCTTATCTGCAATCTTGCAGGATAATATTTTGTTGTTCAATCTTTTTCCATGGCAATCGGGACATGCACCTGAAGATATGATTTTTTGGAGATCAGTTTTTCTTAGCGTGTGCTCTCTTGAGTCCTTCTTTAAAATGCTATTCTTTATCCGGGGCAGCACACCTATATACTGCACAGTCTTCCCCCATTCCTTTGCAGGACGCGGAGGTTTGTGCTCTGGAGCATTTAGCAGCAGTTGCCATTCTTCCTCTGTGTAGTCTCTTAGCTTTTTATCGTTGTCGAAATATCCCGAACCGACATATCTCAACCAACGATACCCTCCGGGTTGAAATGTGGGGAAGAGGATAGCCCCTTCATTTAAAGATTTGTTTTTATCGAAGAGCTTGTCGATATCTATGCTGCTGGTATAGCCCAGCCCTTCACACCTGGAGCACATTCCCTGCGGATGATTGAATGAAAAAACGTTAGAGTAACCCACAAACGGCGTTCCCATCCTGGAAAACAGCAACCTCAAAGAAGCATAGATGTCGGTCGCTGTTCCTACGGTAGAGCGCGCGTTTCCGCCTAATCGCTTTTGGTTTATAATAACCGGAACATTTAGATGTTCTATTTTATCGACATCTGCTACACCGAAATGCATTAATCGATTTCGGACGAAGCTATTCTGGGTTTCGTTTATTTGGCGCTGTGCTTCTGCTCCAATGGTTTCAAATACAAGCGATGACTTGCCTGAGCCTGATACCCCCGTGAAAATAGTTATCTTGTTCTTAGGAATCTCCAAAGAAATATTTTTCAGGTTGTTTTGACGGGCGCCAAATATTTTAATTGATCTCTCTTTAACCATATTGGACTCATAGATGTAATCGGATAGCTACTTGGTTATTATAGCATATAGTATTCAAAGGTACAAAATGTTGCCAATAAGTGTTTTCAAGGTTCCTAAGGCATGTTGATAATAATACCGAAAGGTATATTATTTTATGTACCTTTGGGTGTAAGTCGTGACTAAGGCTTCGAAGCATTTTAAAATATACAAATATGACGAATCGCGTTGTAGTAACAGGCATAGGTGCTCTGACACCTTTAGGAAATAACGTAAAAGACTTTTGGAGTGGTGTAAAGAGTGGAAAAAGCGGAGCCGCACCGATTACCAGGTTTGACGCGTCGCTCTTCC
>DALYUO010000104.1:12508-14072 GCA_031981225.1 Pararcticibacter sp. | reverse complement strand
ACACTTTTTCTGGATCGTGCAGAAGTCAAAAGAATGGACCCATTCACGCAATACGCCATTGTTGCCTCAGATGAAGCCATAGCCGATTCTGGTTTCAATGTGAATGAGATGGATCCGTTTGATGTAGGAGTGATCTGGGGTTCCGGACAGGGCGGTATGCAAACCTTTGAGGATCAGGTGGCCGAATATGCTCTTGGCAACGGACAACCAAGATTTAGCCCCTTTTTCGTGCCGAAGCTCATCGCAAACATGGCGTCTGGTATGATATCTATCCGTAATGGCTATATGGGGATCAATTACACGACCGTTTCCGCTTGTGCTACCTCTAACAGTGCAATTATGGACGCATTTAACTATATCCGTACAGGCCAGGCCAAGATCATTGTAACCGGTGGATCTGAAGCGCCTATTACACCGGCATCGATTGGTGGATTCTGTGCGATGAAGGCTATGTCTGTTAGAAATGAGGATCCTTCAGTAGCCTCCCGTCCGTTCGATGTGGCTCGTGATGGCTTTGTTATGGGAGAAGGAGCCGGTGCACTGGTATTGGAAGATTACGATCATGCAAGAAGCAGGGGCGCTCATATCTATGCTGAGATCACAGGTGCATCAATGACCGCGGACGCTTACCATATGACAGCGACGCATCCGGAGGGACTGGGTGCAAAGCGTGCCATGGAAATTGCGTTGAAAACTTCAGGAATGAACTTTCAGGACCTCGATTATCTGAACGCACATGCCACTTCAACGCCTGTGGGCGACCTGTCGGAGATCAAAGCGATTACAAGCCTGACAAAAAATGAAAAGAATAAAGTGCAGGTCAGTGCAACTAAATCAATGACGGGGCATCTGATGGGTGCGGCCGGAGGAATTGAAGCGCTTATTTGCATTCTGGCCATTCGCGATAAAGTGATCCCTCCGACGATTAATACCACAGAAGTAGATCCGGACATTCCGCAAAGCGTGAATCTGGTTTTAAAGGAGGCAATAGATTTTCCTGTTAAGGCAGCTATGAGCAATACCTTCGGATTTGGTGGACATAACAGCATTGTAGTTTTCCGCGAACTTATCTGATTAGGATAAAGGCGATCCAGGACTGGCTGTCAGCCGCCAGCTCTGGATCGCCTGGAAACCATCCGTTTGCGCCGATGAGTATGAAAATTATGATTTGTTTATTTGAATCTGGGAAAGGAGTAGCTGCACGGTACGGGTAATATGCTCAAAATTGCTTTTATCATCAGTTACCCTCGTAATCATAATACCTCCTTCAATTAGAGCGACAATCGATAAGGAAAGTTGCTCTGCATTGGTATCCGGGCGGAACTCGCCGTTGTGAATACCTGTCCTTATCAGCTCTGCTATCCTGGATTTCCACTGATTTATAGCGGTTGCAGCTCTGTTTTTTAATAGAGCATGAGTGTCGTCGGCTTCAACAGCCGTGTTCAGTACGGGGCAGCCGCCCCTGGGAAAACCGCTCCTGTTGATTTGGTCGTAAACATTCACAAAGGCCATTAACTTTTCATAACTGGAGCTTGCTTTCGCCATATTCTGATCAACCAGCGTT
>DALYUO010000104.1:8515-12498 GCA_031981225.1 Pararcticibacter sp. | reverse complement strand
TTCACCTGATCAAGATTAAAATCAAAAGCCGCTAATGCAACCTCATCTTTATTCTCGAAGTTCCCGTAAATACTGCCTTTTGTTAACCCCGTGGCCTCGGTAAGATCGGTCAGAGAAGTACCTGCGTATCCTTTCGTGTTGAAGATACCAGCTGTCGTTTGAATGATGAACTGACGGGTACGTTCTGCTTTCGAAAGTTTCTCTGCCATTCAACAAATATACCAATTAGTATATATAGGAGAAAGGGAAGGAGGGTCGCTATGAACTCGTTTTTTACTTATTGAATAATTGCACTCATTCCTCCGTCTGCCATTACTATTGATCCAACCATAAAGCTCGCGCGCTCTGAGGCGAGAAAAGCAACAATCTCAGCAATTTCCATTGGATCAGCAGCCCGTTTAATTGGAGCAAGCTTACCGTGATTCTCCAGGAATTCGCGCCCATCCGGACGTAATTCGTTAATCAGGTTAGTAACGACATCTCCTACACCAATTGCATTTATGCGGATACCGTGCTGTATGTTTTCGACAGCTGCAGTCCTTGTTAATTGAGCCAGTGCACCTTTAGATGCAGTGTAAGCAGATATTGTTGGGAATACAAAAAAGCTGGCATAAGAGGCTATATTTACTATTGCGCCACTTTTGTTGGGGATCATTGCCTTCAAAGCTTCTTTTGAATGCAGAAAAGCACTGGTCACGTTTGTATTCATAATAAGATGCCACTCTTCAAGCGTGGTTTCAGTAACCAGTTTATTGATAATTCGTCCCGCGTTATTAACCAGTATGTCAAGTTTGCCGAATTTATCCAGGGCGAGTTGAACAACCTGTTTGGCGCTGACTTCTTCTGTTACATCAGCCTGAAGGGGAACAATACCTTCGTATTCATCAGCAAGTTTCTGAATGTCCTCTTTATAATCTTCAGCAATTACTTTTACTCCGCGCGAGTGAAGCAAAATAGCAGTTGCTCGGCCGATTCCGCTTGCGGCACCTGTGACGATTGCCACTTTGCCTTCCAGTTCATTAGTTACAATGTTGTTTTTCATGATCGTTGATATTTGATCACAAAGTTAAATTTGATTCAAATCTCAAAATAGCAAATAACAAAGGAACAATAGCGAATACCAAAGTCAGCTTTGCCTGTAATAACTCGAACACCTCAATTTTTTATAGGTAAGATTTCCGATCCAAACTTTTTGCGATAATCTGACGGCGAAACCTCGTGTGATTTTTTAAAAAAATTAAAGAAATGGGCCGGCTCCTGAAAGCCAAGACGGTAGCCGATCTCGGAAATATTGAGTTGTGTCGTCTTTAATAAAGTTTGAGCTTCGATTGAAATCCGGTCGGCAATGTGCTTCATCGTAGTTCGTCCGGTTGTTTGTTTAACTGCCTCGTTTAAATAATTTATGTGAACATTTAAATGCGATGCGTACTCTTTTGCAGATCTTAAAGGCACTGATGTATCACCATAAGCACGACTAAACTCACGGTCCACAAGTTCAAGAAAAATTTTCGTGAGCCGGGTTTTAGCATTGGAATGCCGGAACAGCGTTTCCGCTGGTTGCATGTTCAATGCGAAATATATTAGTTCATTGACATAGGTACGTGCCAGGTCATAGTAATAGGGCGAGGATTTCTCTTGCTCATTTAGCATTTTTTCAAAGACCATACTTATCCGGTTGTCCATTTCGGATGACAGTTTGTACGCGGGCTTGCAGTCCGGTGCGAACATGGGCAGTTGCTTAATATCTTTCCTGAAGCCTTCCGCATAAAACGATTCTTTAAAGATGGTGAAGTAGCCGGTTTCATCTGTCAAAGGTTCCCAGGTGTAAGGAACATTGGGACTAAAAAAAATTAAGGTTGATCCAGATAATTGGATACTTTTATTTGCGTAATGACAGCGGTTTTCGCCGCGTATTAACGCTATTTTATAGAAATCACGCCTGCAATATTTAGCCGGCTTCTCCGACGAAAATCCACTTTGTTCCAGAGCGAATACGCCGTAAGCGTTTGTATATCCGTCGTCAACAATAGGTATAGAGCGGGCATCGTGAAATTCTTTGACACTTTCGTTCATAGGGAAAATATTTAAAAGTGTATAACTACTGCTAACAAAGAAATGTTCAAAAAGAACCATTCTGTAAAGTAAACTCCCGGTGATTCTCCGCATGCACAATACTGCCGGCACCGTTTTTCTTTCAAAAGTACCGCAATTATTGCGAGCTACCTCCACGTTTCCTCCGTTATGAGAGGTGAAACCTGTGCTGGTATAGCCCGGGCAAACCGCATTTACTTTAAAAGTAGTATCACGCAATTCGTAAGCCAAATGAACGGTGTACATATTCAAAGCTGCTTTTGATGCACCATAGACTGCATACTTCGCAAAGTGGCAAGCTGGCCGATTCGGGTCGCTTTGCAAGGCAAGTGAGCCGACGCTGGAACTTACGTTTACAATTCTTGGTTGGGGCGATTTTTATAATAAGTCGATAAACGGCCCCTAGCTGCCTGCTTACATCTTTGGAAATGAAACGTATTTGACCGAAGCAACGGGTATATGGGACAATGACTCGCGGACCGAAGTCTTGCAGGATGGAGCGACTTCGTCGAAATCGTAGACATCATAGGGAAACCCGGGCGACAATATCAGTACCCAAAACCGTTTATTACAAACTTAAAAAGCCCCTTAGGGTTATCTAAGAGGCCTTTCAGTGGAGCCGGAGGGATTCGAACCCTCGTCCAGATACGGAACAAATTATGCTTTCTACATGCTTATCTGCCATTTAATTGTAGGGAAGGGGAAGGCTGGCAGATTGCCTGTACCGTCTTCCTTAGGTGCTTTATCTCGCCCGGTCATCACACCATTAACCAAGCCAGTTCTGTTGATCGATGCCCCGGATACTGGTTTAACAGAACAGAATACCAGCGGGACAAAAGCTGAGCTAATTCTAAATTAGGCAGCTAAGGCGTAGTTATTTTCGCCAATTGTAGTTTGAGAGTTCAGATTTAAGCGCTAGTCTCACAACGCGCTGCATGCTTACATACCTGCCACCATCCTGTCAATTCCGGTCGGCCCCATGTATGTGTGTTATATCCTCACTTCTTCTTTCAGTGTTTCAGTTTCTCCCTTTACAACTCGTCCGGGATATTCTATTAACGCTTTCTCCAGGCAAATCATTGCCTTCGCTAAATCCTCTTTGTTCAAAACGTATGCCAAACGCACTTCGTCTCTTCCAGCGCCCTCAGTGCAGTAAAAACCTGCCGCAGGGGCCATCATTACTGTCTCATTGTCATAAGAGAACTTTTCAAGTACCCATTGGCAGAACTTTTCGGTGTCATCTACCGGCAGCCGGGCGACCACATAAAAAGCGCCTTTCGGATTGGGGCAGAATACGCCTTCCATCTTATTAAGAGCCTGTACGAGCAGGTCGCGTCTTTCTGTATACTCCTTATTTACTATTTCAAAGTACGATTCAGGTGTATCCGTCCCTGCTTCTGCAGCAATCTGATCGACCATACCTGGACTAAGTCGTGCCTGCGCAAACTTTAGTGCCGTAGATAGCACACGCTTGTTTTTAGTTACAAAACAACCGATACGTGCTCCGCAGGCGCTGTAACGCTTCGAAATACTGTCGAAAACAATGACGTGGTCGTCTATGCCTTCAAGATGCATTGGCGAATAGAACTTATTGCCGTCGTAACAAAATTCGCGGTATGCCTCATCTGCGAACAGATAAAGATCATACTTAAGACATAATTTCTTTAATTCTACAAGTTCTTCATAGGAGTAAAGATACCCCGAAGGATTATTGGGATTGCAAATAAATATGGCTTTTGTCTTCCCGGTGATGAGTTTTTCAAACTCGCTTACCGGTGGAAGCGCGAATCCGGTTTCTATGAACGAAAGCACCGGTTTGATCACGGCGCTGCTCATCCAGGCAAAAGCGCTGTAATTGGCGTAGAAAGGCTCTGGAATGATTACCTCGTCTC
>DALYUO010000104.1:5872-8505 GCA_031981225.1 Pararcticibacter sp. | reverse complement strand
CCCGGGTCTAAACACGATTGCATCGCGATCACAATAGCTTCCGAAGCCCCGCTGGTTACCAGGATGTCATCGGCATCAACGTTATATCCCGCTCGGTTATAATATTCTGCAAGTTTTGTGCGGTATGATTCTGTTCCTTCAGATTGGGTATAAGCCCAAACATCGAAGTCTACAGAGCGGATGGCATCCATCATTACCTGGGGCGTATCGATATCGGGCTGGCCGATATTCAGATGATAAACCTTCTTTCCTTCGTGTTTTGCCTGTTCTGCGTAAGGTGTAAGCTTACGAATTGGAGAAGCCGGCATCCCATTCCCCTTCTTTGAAATCTTTGGCATTTGTGCAAAAATAAAAAAACCTCTCTGGTTCCAGAGAGGTTTTTGATTCTTTTAAGTTTTTATTTTATTTCGACTCCGGTACTACCTCTCCTTTGATGTATAAATATTTAACCGGGGTCTTCGCATTTGATTTAATGGTAAGCACCTTGTTAAACGAACCAGGGGCCGCTGCATTGAAAGTTACAATGATTGTGCCGCCTTCTCCCTTTTTAATTGGAGTGCTGGTGTATTTAGGCACTGTACAGCCGCAGCTTGATTCTACAGTGCTGATGATCAGCGGCAGATCGCCTGCGTTATTGAATTTGAATTCGTATGTAACAGGTTTTCCCTGTGCTATTTTACCAAAATCATTCGTTTCCTTTTCGAATTTGAATTCGGGTTGCTGGTCTGCGCGTAAAGCTGTCATCACAACAAATCCCATAATCAGCGTACATAAGGCTATGAATCTTTTCATTTTATCCGTGTTTGTTCTTAATATTTGTAAAGTTACCAAGTATTTTGCTTATTCAAAAATAATACCAATTATGTTTACGTAACAATCACCTTGGGGTTTCATAATGCTGGTATTTTATTAATTTTGACAAAATCGCATGAAGGATATATCAGTTCAAATGAAAGCAACAAGTCAGTCCGATACTTCTGAGTTAAGCTTCGACGATTTCAAGCAGATAGTGATCAATGATTATCGTATCTGTTTTGAGAGCCGTCAGGCAAGTTTACTCGGGCGTAAGGAGGTATTAACGGGAAAAGCGAAGTTCGGCATTTTTGGTGATGGCAAGGAAGTGGCCCAGGTGGCTATGGCCAAAGCATTCAAAAAGGGCGACTGGCGATCCGGTTATTACCGCGATCAGACTTTCATGTTTGCTACAGGTATGGCTACCCTCACCGAGTTTTTTGCGCAGTTATACGCGAATACCAATGTAGACGAGGAACCTTTTTCTGGCGGAAGGCAGATGAACAGTCATTATGCCACACGTATATTAAATGAAGACGGAAGCTGGAAAGATCAGACGCAAACAAAAAATACCTCCGCCGACGTGTCCACTACCGGTGGGCAGATGGCCCGGCTGGTAGGGCTTGCTCAGGCCTCAAAGCTCTACCGCGAAAATCCCGATCTTAAATATCTTACCCATTTTTCTGTCGAGGGGAACGAAGTGGCATTTGGCACTATCGGAAACGGATCGACTTCTGAAGGTGTGTTCTTTGAAGCGATAAATGCTGCCGGAGTGCTCCAGATACCGATGGCTATTTCCATCTGGGACGATGCCTACGCTATCTCGGTGCCTTCAGAACTTCAAACCACTAAGCAGGACATTTCGGAGATACTGAAGGGCTTCCAGCGCGACGAAAAAGGAGATGGCTATGAGATATTCAAAGTAAAAGGATGGGACTATCCCGGTCTGTGCGAAACATATGAGAAGGCCATTCAGGTATGCCGCGAAAAGCATATCCCTGTAATGATCCATGTGTATGAGCTTACTCAGCCGCAGGGACATTCTACATCGGGTTCACACGAAAGATATAAAAGCAAGGACCGTCTCGACTGGGAACTTGAATATGATTGCCTGGTTCAGATGCGCAGATGGATGCTTGAATCGGCGCTCGCAACCGAAGAAGAGATTTTAGAAATTGAAGCTAAAGCTAAAGAGTACGCCCGTCTGTGCCGCAAGAACGCATGGAATAGTGTACAGGAAGTGCTCAAAAGCGAAGCCAAAGAGGCAGTGCAGTTGCTGAGAGAGTTCAAAAGCGAAAGCATACAACAGCTCGCGCACCAGCTGCACTCGATGGTGGAGGTTTCCCGCCGCGACATTATGGAAACAGTAAGGAAAGCGTTCCGCTTGCTTGCCGGTTCTGATTCTCCCGAGCGCAGCAGTCTCCTGGAATGGTATCATAAGCAGATGGACCTGAACAGCGAAAGATACCACTCGAAGCTTTTTACCGATACGATTGACTCTCCTTCAAATATTCCGGTCGTGCCGGCAGAGTACGGCGACGATGTAAAAATGGTCGACGGACGTGAAGTTCTGAATGCCTGCTTCGACGCCAATATAACCAGAGACCCGCGAATCCTTGCTTTTGGAGAGGATGTAGGAAGCATCGGCGACGTAAACCAGGGATTTGCCGGTTTGCAGGCAAAGCATGGAAAGCACCGGGTTACAGATACTGGCATCAGGGAAAGTACAATCATCGGGCAGGGCATTGGCCTCGCCTTACGCGGATTAAGGCCGATAGCCGAAGTTCAGTATCTCGACTACCTGCTGTATGCCATTAACGTTATAAGCGACGACTTGGCCA
>DALYUO010000104.1:513-5862 GCA_031981225.1 Pararcticibacter sp. | reverse complement strand
CCTCTTATCATACGGACCCGCGGCCATCGCCTGGAAGGGGTGTGGCATTCGGGATCGCCAATGGCAATGATACTTGGCATTATGCGGGGTGTTCATATTTGTGTGCCGCGTGATATGACGCAGGCTGCAGGATTGTATAATACGCTGTTAAGAGCTGACGAGCCTGCTATTGTGATCGAATGCCTGAACGGCTACCGCCTCAAAGAAAGACTGCCAGTAAATGCAGGTGAGTTTACGGTTCCTTTAGGTTATTCTGAAATAGTGAAAGATGGGACTGACCTAACCGTCGTTTCGTATGGATCAACTTTAAGGATTGTACAGGAAGCTGCGGTTGAGCTCGAAAAGATGGGAATATCCATAGAGATAGTGGATCCGCAAACCCTTCACCCGTTTGACTTGAACGAGGTGTGCGTTGCTTCATTAAAGAAGACGAACAAGCTGATCGTAGCCGACGAAGATGTTCCTGGAGGAGCTTCGGCGTTTATACTTCAGCAGATTATCGAGAGACAGAAAGGATATTTTCACCTTGACAGCGCTCCGAAGACCGTAACTGCACGCGAACACCGCCCTCCATATGGTTCAGATGGCGATTATTTCACCAAGCCTTCTATGGATGATATTATAGAAGCAGTGTACGAGGTAATGAGCGAAGCTGATCCCGACAAATTTCCGACGTTGTTTTAAGTTATAGGTAATAAGTTGTAAGTTTTAAGTACAAAGCAGCTGATAGTCTTTGTACTGTTTCGAAACAAGTCATTTACCATATAACATAACACTCGTGGTTAACTAGTGATTAATTGCTGATCGCTTTCTGCCTTAACAGGTGGTCGGCGATGACAAGTGCCGCCATGGCTTCTACAATAACCACTGCCCTTGGTACTACGCAAGGATCATGTCGTCCTTTCCCTTTTATTTCGGCCGCATTTCCGTCCTTGTCTATTGTTTGCTGACTTTGCATGATGGTCGCTATGGGCTTAAATGCTACTCTGAACATGATATCCATGCCATTGGAGATGCCACCCTGGATCCCTCCGGAGAAATTGGTGAGTGTAGTGACGGGTGCATCGCCTTCAGGGGCTATAAAGATGTCGTTATGCTCCGAGCCTCTCATTTCAGAGCCGGCGAACCCAGACCCATATTCAAAGCCATGAACAGCGTTGATGCTAAGCATAGCCTTTCCAAGATCGGCATGAAGCTTATCGAATACCGGTTCGCCGAGGCCTACCGGGCAGTTCCGGATGATGCAGGAAATCTTTCCGCCGATCGTGTCGCCCTGCTTCCTGACGCCGTCGATCAGCTCAATCATTTCGTTAGCCGTAGCGGGGTCGGCACAACGCACGATGTTGCTTTCGCGTATTTCGTGCAACTCAGCGAGGTTTCCGCTTGGCAGATTCGGAGCATCAATCGTTCCAGCGGACGAAACATGGGCGAATATTTCAATCCCTTTTTGTTTTAAGAATAGCCGTGCCACAGCTCCTGCAGCTACACGGGCTGCCGTTTCGCGGGCAGAAGACCGGCCGCCGCCACGATAATCGCGGTTGCCGTATTTCGCCTGATACGTAAAATCCGCATGTGAAGGCCTGAATATATCTTTGTTGTGGTCGTAGTCCTTTGACCGCTGATCCTCATTAGGGATAACCATGGCGATCGGCGTCCCGGTACTCTTACCCCCGAATACCCCCGACAAGATATTGGCGGTGTCGCTTTCTTTTCTTTGCGTAGTGATCTTCGACTGCCCCGGCTTCCGCTTGTCAAGTTCGCCCTGGATAAACTCCGGATCGATCTCCACATTAGGAGGGCATCCGTCAATAATCACCCCGATAGCTTCACCATGCGATTCCCCGAAGGTTGTAATGCGAAACAGTTGTCCGAAAGTATTTCCCGCCATTTTAGAGTTAAGAGTTAAAAGTTAAGAGTTAATAGTTGCGTGTTGTGAGTTGTATGTTGTGAGTTGCAAGTTTTAGAACCAAAGTATTCTCATCCTCAATTGTCACCTGTCCATTCTCAATTGTCCATTGTCCCTTGTCAATTGTCCATTGCAGAGAATCCCGCCTTCTCCAGGTCATCCCAGAACGAGGGGTACGACTTGCCCACAACAGCCGGGTCCTCAATGATTACCTTGGGAACTTTCAGCGCCAGAGGAGCAAAAGCCATCGCCATCCGGTGATCCTCGTAAGTCTCAATGGTGATTGTTTCAGGGAAGTGAAGGGCAGAGCAGTCCAGGTGATAGAATCCATTATCTTCATGAAGCTTTACGCCGATCTTGGCGAGCTCATTCTGCAGCGCCGCGATCCTGTCGGTCTCCTTGATCTTTAAAGTTTCCAGACCTGTGAAAGTAGCGTTATGACCTAAAGCCGCACTGCAAACAATCACTGTCTGAGCCAGGTCGGGACAATCTTTCAGATCGAACAGGTCGCCATTGATCTCAGTCGCCACTTTAGAAATCTCTATCCCGCCATCAGTAAACTTCGTACTCACGCCAAAGTGCTCCATGATGCTGCTGATCCTGTTGTCGCCCTGAAGGCTGTTCTTCTTAAGCCAGGGCAGTTTAACTGAAGCCGGGTCAGACAAGGCCACAATCGAGTGCCAGTAAGACGCTGCGCTCCAGTCGGGTTCTACCGTGATCAAGGCATCGCCAAAATCCTGGGATGGGATCAGAATAGTGTTTCCCTTCCATTGATAGCTGATGCCCGCCTCGTTCAGCATGGATAAAGTCATCTCCACATAAGGCCTTGAAGTAAGCTCTCCTTCTATATTCAGTTCGAGTCCTTCGGGAAGAGCCGCTGCAACAAGCAACAACGCCGTGATGTACTGCGAACTCACATTCCCCCTGATCTTTATCTTATTGCTCTTCTGGCTGAAGTCTTTATGAAAAGCAAGAGGAGGGAAGCCTTCTTCTTCGGCGTAGTCCACTATAGCCCCCAGCTCTCTCAAGGCATTAACAAGTATCCCAATGGGACGCTGCTTCATTCGTTCAGTACCCGTAAGAGTCGTCTCTGTGCCCGTTACTGCAAAATACGCACTAAGAAATCGCATAGCCGTTCCCGCAGGACCGATATTGATGAGAGGCGCATGGTTGCCAGCATTCTTCAGGCTCTCCTGCATCACCACCGTATCGTCGGCCGAAGAGAGATTTCTAACACCTACCTTTCCCTTGCTCAGCGCATTCAGGATCAGCGCGCGGTTGCTTTCGCTTTTCGATCCCGTAAGTTCAATCAAACAGAAAGTTTCAGCCGACGGCTTTGAGAGAGTTAAAGACCTGTTCGTCATTTTTCAACAACAGGGGCTTTTGCGTTCATGATCTCAGTCTGCCTGCGAATAGATTCAGCATGTATCAGCTCAAGCATTTTTGTAGTAAAGTCTTCGTCAAGCTTCAGGGCCTTGCCAAAACTTGCGCGTTTCTGGATGATCTCGTCCCATCGGTTCAGCTGAAGGATAGTAATGCCGTTATCTCTTTTATACTCACCGATCTTATCCACAATCGACATCCTTTCAGCCAGTTTCTGAATTACCAGGTCGTCAATTTTGTCGATCTGCTTACGCAATTCAGCCAGCTTGTCAATCACTTTCGGGTTTACAGGGTCGGGCTGACGGATAGTAAGATGATCGATCAGCTCAGAAAGGGAAGAAGGAGTAAGCTGCTGCTTGGCGTCAGTCCATGCTACCGACGGATCAATATGCGACTCAATCATCAATCCCTGCATTTCAAGGTCAAGAGCCTTCTGCGAAATATAAGGGATCAGCTCGCGGTTACCGCAAATATGACTAGGATCGCAAATCACAGGCAGCTGTGGACAAAGCGTTTTCAACTGGATGGTAAGCTCCCACATAGGCTCATTCCTGAAGGCCGACTTTTCGTAAGAAGAAAATCCACGCGATATGGCAGCCAGCTTGGTGATACCCGCGTTGTTAATGCGCTCTAGTGCACCGATCCATAAAGAAAGATCAGGGTTTACCGGATTCTTTACCATTACAGGTACATCAACACCCTTTAAAGCGTCGGCTATTTCCTGAACCGTGAAAGGATTTACCGTTGAACGGGCTCCAACCCATAGAATGTCCACACCAGCTGCTAAGGCCTCTTCCACGTGCTTGCCTGTAGCCACCTCTACCGTAATAGGCAAACCGGTTTGTTCTTTAGCACGCTGTAGCCATTTCAGGCCGATGCTTCCAATGCCTTCAAACTCTCCCGGCCGGGTGCGCGGTTTCCATATTCCTGCCCTTAATACAGATATCTTACCTGTTTTAGCTAAAAGGTCGGCAGTTGCCAAAAGCTGTTCTTCAGTTTCGGCGCTGCAGGGACCTGCAATTACCAATGGCTGATGCTGCGGCTTCAACCAGTTGCTCAATGGTTCTATGTTGAGATTAAGTTTCATACTATATATACTTTTTGTTATTTGAGAGATTATTTCAACAGACTTTATAAAATTGATTTAGATTCTTCACTTAAAACTTAAAACGTATTACTTAAAACTCTAAACGCGGTCGTTCTTAAGATATTCACCCATCAGCGTGAAATTCACGGTATGCCGTAGCACCTTGCTGATTGCTTCCTGGTAATGTGCTGTTTTGTCCCATTCAACGTCAACATAAAAATTATACTCATTTCGTCTTCCTAAAACAGGCATCGACTGGATCTTGGTGAGGTTCACGTCGTTTTCGGCAAAGATATTTAACACTTTAGCCAGCGATCCCACTTCGTCGGTGGTCTGAAAGGAAATAGATGCTTTATTAGCCCCCGGTATATCCGTTTCTTTATGATCGGTGAGGATCAGAAAACGTGTGTAATTCTTCTTGTTCGATTCTATACGGCGTTCGAGGATCTCGAGATTGTACAGCTTGGCAGCAAGCTGGTTGGCTATGGCTACGGTGTCAGTAAGCTGCTCATCCCTTATCCGCTTGGCACATGCCGCGGTATCGGTGCTCTCTTTAATATTCAGATGCGGATATTCATCAAAAAAGTCGATACACTGACGTATAGCAATCGGATGTGATTCAACATTCTTTATCTGTTCAAATTTAACGCCGGGCAAAGCGAGAAGGTGCAGCTGGATGCGCAGATACACTTCGCCGATGATCGAGAAGTGGTAGTCGCGCAGAAGAGTGTAGTTCGGAAGAAGGCTTCCGGCAATCGAGTTCTCAATGGCCATCACTACGTAGTCGGCCTTTTTGTTTCGCAGAGCCTGGCAGGTCTGCTTAAACGAACTGCATTCGATCGTTTCAATATCGTCGCCGAAAAACTTTAAAGCCGCTTCCTCGTGGAAGGACGCCTTAATTCCCTGTATTGCTACTCTTTTTTTATCCATGGTTAAAAAAAAAGTCCCGGCTGTTGGGCCGGGACTTTATATA
>DALYUO010000104.1:0-503 GCA_031981225.1 Pararcticibacter sp. | reverse complement strand
AGTTCTTTTGGTCAAAACATATCAGTCCCGGCTTTTACCTAAAGTAGTAAAAGTAACCGAACCAGTATGCATTGATATTTCTCATTTACTGTTTTGCTTGAGCCAAATATACACGTATATTTTTATGTGTCAATAGAAAAAGGAAAAATAGATTGTATATAATAACGAGACAAGCCGACAGATTTATTGCTTTTCCCGCGCCTTACCTAAGGACAACGTTCAAAGATATCCGGGTAAGGTCAAATATCATTGTTCAGGAATCGCCGGTGTCGATTGTCCCGATGCCTAGGTTTTGAATTATTTGCATTTCATTTTGTTTTTAATTCTTTTTTATCTTATTTCGAATGTAAACAAACTGAAATAGAAAATTATAAATCGTAATTAAAAAACGACGTCGTCTTTGAAATAGGCCCGGATTTTTTAGCATCACAATCTACAGGAAGAAGTTTAACTCGTATTAACCAATTAAGAAATAATGGAAAGTTACATTTTAGCTCTTGACC
>DALYUO010000103.1:9973-16732 GCA_031981225.1 Pararcticibacter sp. | reverse complement strand
AGCTGGTGGCTCAGAGTCTTCAGGACTATCTGAACAGGCATGCCGAGATCGAAGCACTATGTTCGGATGAAGGTACAATACGCTATTTCACCACCGAGTCTTCAGACAACTTCAATGATAAGGCTGCTATCTTTCTTGAGTATCCGGTAGAATCCGAGCATATTGAAATTTAACGGGATAAGTCATTTTGACCCTTTTCATGCTCGGTTAATGGTGCCGCCTGTCTTTTTCGCTTCCTGATGAAATAATCGACCAAAACATAAATAAGGAAAAGGATCGTACTGATAACAGATATCCAGAGTATCGCCTTGTCCATGCTCTCTTCGCCGGTAAAAACAGCAATCAGGATTACGAGCGGAAGAGTCCCCGCCACTGTGGCCAGTATGTACCTCAAAAATCCCATCCTTAACAAGCCGGCAACAAAATGCAGGGCGTCATTTGGAAGAATAGGCGAAGTCCGGATAACAGCCACAACTCCTATCCCATAACGATGGACCCAGTTCTGAATACTCTTCTGCGTTTTCTCTCCGATTAGCTTTTTTAAAGCATATGGACCCAGGTATATTCCTGTGTAATAGCCGGCAGAAGAGGCTCCGAGCACTGCGAAGATCGAGATAAGACTTCCCCACCAGGGGCCATAGCATATCACTGCCACTATCATTAGCAGGAAGTTGGGGATAAAGAGTAAAAAGGCCTGTAATGTCATGGTAATTATAATGATTGCAGGTCCCCATAATCCGAATTGCTTTACCCAAGTCTCAGCCCGTTGTTTGTCTTTACTCATCAAAACCTGGAAGCCTTCGTTTACCTGTTGATGAAACGACGGAATGATAAAATAGGAACCAACCAGAAGTATAATTATTGCCAATGAAATCCACAGGGGAAGATTTTTATGTTTCTTTACTATTTCTTTAATATTGTCAGGCATAGATGTTATCGTGTTTTATTTCGTATAACAAAAAAAATACAAACTTGCTTGAGTGTAATGCTATTCCAGAAGTTCAATGTGCTCCCAGCAACGGAAATCTGATCTTAAAAAGCTATTTTTGCGCATTATTTGATTTCATTCCCGACGACAATGAGTATTTCTAAAATATACGACCCTAAAGAAGCCGAAGATAAGTGGTATAGTTACTGGCAGGAAAAGAAGTTTTTTCACTCTGAACCCGACGAACGGGAGCCCTATACTATCGTAATCCCCCCGCCCAATGTAACGGGCGTTCTTCACATGGGCCATATGCTGAATAATACTATTCAGGACGTTCTCATTCGTAAAGCAAGGATGCAGGGAAAAAATGCCTGCTGGGTGCCGGGAACCGACCACGCTTCTATTGCTACGGAAGCAAAGGTAGTGGCCATGCTTAAAGAAAAAGGTATAGAGAAGAAAGATATAAGCCGTGATGAATTTCTGAAATACGCATGGGAATGGAAAGAAAAATATGGAGGCATCATCCTTAAGCAGCTCGAAAAGCTGGGTGCTTCCTGCGACTGGGACCGCACCAGCTTTACTATGGATGAGGCTCTTTCGGAAGCAGTAAAGGATACCTTTATTCATCTTTATAAAAAAGGCTTGATCTACCGTGGGATACGGATGGTAAACTGGGATCCCAAAGGGATGACCGCCGTTTCCGACGAAGAAGTGATCCGTAAAGAGGTAAATCAGAAACTCTATTACATCAGATATCAGATTGCAGATTCCGGCCTGCAGCCCGAAATTCCCGGCTATATTGTCATTGCTACTACCCGTCCCGAAACGATTATGGCGGATACAGCAATTTGCATTAATCCCAACGACGAGCGCTACAGCTTTTTGAAGGGCAAGAAGGTGCTTGTTCCTTTGATCAATCGCGAGATTCCGGTAATTGAAGACGAGTACGTAGAAATGGAGTTCGGTACAGGCTGTTTAAAGGTTACCCCTGCGCACGATCTGAATGACTACGAACTGGGCGTGAAGCATCACCTGCCTGTAATTGACATACTGAACGATAACGGGACCTTAAACGAGAAAGCTGAAATACTTGTAGGAGAAGAGCGTTTTGTTGCGCGCAAGAAAATCGTCTGTATGCTGGAGGAGGCAGGTATGCTCGAAAAGGTTGAAGATTATAAATCACAGATTGGATTTTCTGAGCGTACCGACGCCGCGATAGAGCCTAAATTATCCCTCCAATGGTTTTGCAGGATGAAAGAGATGGCAAAGCCAGCCCTCGAATACGTGCTGAAAGGGGATATCAAACTGATCCCTGATAAGTTCATCAACACCTACCGTCATTGGATGGAGAACGTAAAGGACTGGTGTATCAGTCGCCAGCTATGGTGGGGCCAGCGGATTCCTGCCTGGTATAATGAGAAAGGGGAGTGGGTGGTTGCCAGCGACCTGGCAGCCGCAAAACAGGAATTCCGCAATGCCAACATAGATTTTCAGAGTATCCATCAGGACGAAGATGTGGTTGATACATGGTTCTCTTCCTGGCTCTGGCCAATGTCGGTTTTCGACCCGAAAGTATGCGGCCATCCCGAAGAAAAAGGGAACGCCGACATCAACTATTACTATCCAACGAACGACCTTGTAACAGCGCCCGAAATCCTTTTCTTCTGGGTTGCCAGGATGATAATGGCTGGTAATGAGTTCAGGGGTGAGGTGCCGTTCAGGAACGTGTATCTTACAGGTATTGTGAGAGATAAGCTCGGCCGGAAGATGTCGAAGTCCTTAGGTAATTCTCCCGACCCGATTGATCTGATCGAAACCTATGGCGCTGACGGGGTTCGGGTAGGAATGCTGCTCTGTTCGCCCGCCGGCAACGATCTGATGTTCGACGAATCTTACTGCGAACAGGGTCGTAATTTTGCTAACAAGATCTGGAACGCGTTCAGGCTTGTTAAAGGTTGGACCGTGACTGAATCCACAGAATCGGCAGAAGACAATGACGCTGCGATAAAGTGGTTTGAGAGCCGCTTTAACGAGGCCTTAATAGAAATAGAAAATCATTTCAAACAGTACCGTCTTTCTGAAGCCCTGATGGCTATATATAAGCTTGTATGGGATGATTTCTGTTCATGGTACCTGGAAATGATAAAGCCGGGATATCAGCTTCCTATAGACAGGCACACCTTTGATGCTACCAAAGCTTTCTTTGAGAATATTCTGAAATTGCTTCATCCTTTTATGCCTTTTCTTACCGAGGAGCTATGGCACGACGAAATACTTGCTGAAAGAGGTGAGATGGAATGTTGTATTGTTGCTCCTTATCCTGTATCGGGAGAAATAAATGGAAAGCTTCTGAGGGAAATAGATATTGTGAAACAGGTTATTTCGGAAGTCCGGAATATTCGCAACAGCAAACAGATTTCTCCAAAGGAAGCCCTGCCCCTGGCCATCAATGCTAACTCTGATATTGAATACTCTGTGTTCCTGCCTATCATTAACAAATTGGCAAATATCAGCGAAGTTTCTTTCGTAGAAGAAAAGCCCACCGGAGCCGCAGCGTTTATCGCGGGCCGCGATGAGTTTTTTGTGAGCCTTGAAGGTAATATAGACGCAGAGGCTGAACGTGAACGAATAACGAAGGAACTGGAGTATCTGAAAGGATTTCTTAAGGCAGTAAACGGAAAACTTTCTAATGAGCGGTTTGTTCAGAATGCAAAGCCCGACATTGTAGAGAACGAACGTAAAAAGAAGGCGGATGCTGAGGCCAAAATTATAATCCTTGAAGAAGGTCTTAAGCTGCTTTAAGCAGGAAGACCGATGCTGGATTGACATTGTAATACCCTAAAACTTAAATATGAGAAAAACTTTTTTATTCATTTTCCTGGTGTCATTTTTTGCCTGTCAGCAGCCGTCAAAAACGAAGAAGGTAGTTGAAAAGCCAAAGGTTGACGCTAAAATTCTTGTGTCCTGCGAAGGAATAGGCGAAGTGAAGCTTACAGATACCTATCCGGAGCTTAAAAAGAAATTCGGACCGGATGCAATAACCGAACATGAGAACAATGTAGAGGGAAAATTCCTTAGCCTTTGGGAAGGTAAACCCAAGCAGCTAAACATCATTTTCCGGCACGAAAAAAGCGCCCCCTTTAAAAACATAAAATATATTGAGACCGGAGCTTCCGACTCTCCATATATGACGAGCGACAGCTTAAGAGTTGGACTATCACTCAAGGATATAGTGAGAAGAAACGGCTTTATGCCCATCACTTTTAACAACTTTTATGGTGAGGTAGAAAGCGGCCTCATTATAAGCTTCAATAACGGTGACCTTTCGCGTACAAACACTTGTTTTGGTGGAAAGCTTGAATGGGTCAGTCAGGAGAATATCTATAAGGACGTATATGACGCTTTTAAAAAAAGGAAAGTAGTTGAGTCTTCCGACGATATTTTTAACAGGATGGAAGTTATGTTAGGAAGTATCCGGGTTACGGCAAAGCAATAGTATTTAATTTACAATAATCCAAAATCAGAAATGCGCGTTTTTCTTGTTCTTAGTATCTTGTTTTTTGCCGCATGTAATAATTCATCCGACAAAGGCGACAAATCTGCTAAAAAGATCCAATCTATAGAGGCTGCGAATGAGGGAGGAAACGAAATTACCTGCTGGGGAATCGGTGATATAGATTTGGATAATGATATGCAGTCGATTACAGAGAAGGTTGGTGAAACGAATGTCACTCAAGACTCCCTTTTTAAAGAAGGTTCATTTGAAGGCTTCGTAACAACCCTTTGGAAAGGATCACCGAAGGAGATCATTGTTCACTGGAAGGAGAAGAAGAAACCCTATCAAACGATCGATCACCTTGAAATCACCCATTCTGAATCGCCCTACCACTTTGTGAACGGAATAAAGATCGGCACTACATTGAAGGAGATGGAGAAGCTTAATGGCGGGGCCGCTATTGATCTTTATGGCTTTGGATGGGACTACGGCGGCACCTTTGTTAGCTTTAATAAAGGAAAGCTTGCCGGCGACATTCCCTGCTTCGGAGGTGTATTTGCACTGCCGGAAAATGCAGAGCCCGGCGAAACGAAAGAGATCATGGGCGACACGAAGATCAGCTCTTCTCACACGGCTTTTGCGAAATACGACCCTAAGCTTGTTATTATCCGGGTAAAGAATTAATGCTTTATTTGTACTCCGGCAGCGATTCGATGAACTTATAATTTTTTGCTTCGAAGTCTATGGTGCAGTAGTAATGCTGCAATCCGTTGCTCACAGCCAGAAGCGGTATCTTGTGGACTATATTATACCTGGCAATCTGATCAAATACTTTTTGATTAATAGCGACGGAAGGGGCTTTACATTCAATCATCAATATTTTTTTGCCCTGCGAATTGAAAACCACTATATCGGTCCGTTTTTGCAGTGAGTGTAGTTTTATCAGCGTTTTAGGATATTTCTTCTCCTGAATGATAAACTGAACAAAATGTTGCCTCACCCATTCTTCGGGTGTCAATACAAGGAACTTCTTGCGGATATCATCAAAAATGAAATTTACTCCCGTTTCCTGTTTTATTTTAAAAGGATACGCGGGAAGATTCAACTGTACTGGCTCAAACATCAGCGCGAAAATCGGGAAAAAAAATCAAATATGATTTTCTTACCTTAGCATCAGAAATGACTGTTGCTGCATTATTAAACGACCTCAAAGCCCGGAAATTTAAGCCGGTTTACTTGTTTCACGGTGAAGAACCTTTTTATATCGATCTGTTTAGTGATTATATCGAGAAAAATCTCCTTACCGATGCAGAAAAAGGCTTCAATCAAACGGTGTTGTATGGCCGGGATACCGATATTATGACCGTTTTAAATTCTGCCAAACGCTTTCCAATGATGAGCGATTACCAACTGGTATTGATCAAGGAAGCGCAGGACATGAAATGGGGCAAAGAAACGGATGATAAAAAGTCAGGCGATCCCTTCCTTACCTATCTTGAAAAACCTCTGGCCAGTACTATTCTTGTATTTTGCTATAAACACGGAAAATTCGATAAACGAAAGAAAACATACAAAGCAATAGAGAAGAATGGTGTCGTTTTTGAATCAGCCGTTATTTACGAAAATAAAGTTCCTGCCTGGGTCGAGGACTTTGTAAGGGAAAAAGCGTATCGCATCAATCCGCGGGCGTCAGCTCTTATCGCTGAGTATCTGGGAAATGATCTGTCAAAGATCTCAAATGAACTTGAGAAACTGATGCTCAACATTCCGAAAGGCAATGAAATATCGGTAGATGATGTGCAGAATAACATCGGTATAAGTAAAGAATACAATGTTTTTGAACTGCAGGATGCTTTGGCAAAACGGGATATTCTGAAGGCGAACCGTATTATTAATTATTTTGGTTCGAATACAAAAGCAAATCCGATACAAATGGTGTTGGGGGCATTAAATACCTGGTTTACCAAGATATTGAAATATCACTATATAACAGACCGAAGCCCTCAAACACTTGCAAAGGAACTGGGAGTAAACCCCTACTTTATTAAGGATTACGATCTGGCGGCGAAGAGTTTCAATTTATCACGAACGTTTGAAGTGATCAGCTACCTGCGCGAATACGACCTTAAAACAAAAGGAGTTGACGCGACAGGAAATACCGAAGATGGCGACTTGCTGAAAGAGCTGATATTCAAAATTCTCCACTGATTGAGTTATACGTCATAAGTCATAAGTTCTAAGTATAAGTGACCGATAATCTTTGTTATAGAAACAATAAGTCTTACCTGGCTTTACAGTCCCTATAAGTACTCCAAAATGTTTCCTGCCGCAGAAT
>DALYUO010000103.1:8125-9963 GCA_031981225.1 Pararcticibacter sp. | reverse complement strand
AATAACGTCTCTGCTTTTCCTGCATTGCAGGAACTGAGAAATCATAGATAAGAGTTTACAGTAACAGGCAGTTTTATTCTATAATGAAGTAAGAATGGTATGACCATTGCTCTGGCCTGGTTCTGGAACTGGTCGGGGTGAGTGCACGGTGAGAGCACAGTGAGTGCACGGTGAGTGCACCTTTTCCCGGAAAAACGTGCACTCACCGTGCACTTACTGTGCTGGCAACCCGAAGAGTTCTCCTGTCTCATTACAACAAGGGTCATACAAATCTATACCTTTTCTTACTCCTAACCTAAGGGGGATTATAAAAGCGTAAAACTTTATTAATAATTGGAATGGAACATCAGCCTTTCCCCGGGCTTACTATCGTTAAATTGCCCGTTTTCATAAGCGAGATGGCCTGAAACAATAGAATGAGTGATCCTTGAATTAAAAGTATAACCTTCGAACGGGCTCCAGCCGCATTTAGAAAGAATGTTGCTTTTCGACACAGTTAGCTGTTGATTGAGATCAGCAAGAACAATATCAGCATAATAACCTTCCCTGATGAAACCTCTTTGTTTCAGCTTAAAGCATATTGAAGGATTATGTGCCATTTTTTCGACAATCTGCTGCAGGCTGAGCTTTCCCTGGTGGTAGAATTGCAGCATTGCTAAAAGGGAGTGCTGAACCAGGGGGCCACCTGATGGTGCCTGAAGGTACGATTTTGACTTTTCTTCTATGGTATGGGGGGCGTGGTCTGTGGCTATCACATCAATCGTCCCGTTTATAACGGCCTTAAAAATGGCTTCTCTGTCGGCCGCTGTTTTAACGGCAGGATTCCACTTAATCCAGTTCCCCTTTTCAGGATAGTCCTTCTCAGAGAACCAGAGATGATGTATACAGGCCTCTGCCGTGATCCTTTTATCCTGCAAAGGGACCGCATTTGTAAAAAGTTCTGTCTCTTTTCCGGTTGAGATATGCAGGATATGAAGACGGGTATTATGTCTTTTTGCCAGTTCTACTGCAAACGAAGAAGATTTATAGCAGGCCTCGGCACTTCTGATCAAAGGATGCATTTCAGGCCGGATATTTTCGCCATACTTTTCTTTAAACGCCTCCATGTTCAGCCGGATGGTTTCCTCGTCTTCGCAATGGGTTGCAATCAGCATCGGAGCGGTAGAAAAGATCGATTCAAGGGTTTTCTCATTGTCAACCAGCATATTTCCGGTTGATGATCCCATGAATATTTTAATTCCGCATACGCGTTCAGGATCGGTCTTCAGCACCTCTTCAAGATTGTCATTTGTTGCCCCCATGAAGAACGAGTAATTCGCTAAAGAATTCTTCGCAGCAATGCTGTACTTTTCTTCGAGAAGCTCCTGCGTTACCGTATTGGGGACGGTATTGGGCATTTCCATAAAAGAGGTGATACCTCCCGCAACTGCAGCCCTGCTTTCGGTGAAAATATCAGCCTTATGTGTTAACCCCGGTTCTCTGAAATGGACCTGATCATCAATACAACCGGGCAGCAGATGCAGTCCCTCTGCATTTATCTCCTTGTCTGCTTTAATATTAACCGACGGTGCGATCTGTTCGATAAACCCGTCTTTAATAAAGACATCCGAGGCAAAGATCCTGCCCTCATTAACTACTGTAGCGGCTTTTATAAGAATGGACGACATAAGCTATAAAATAAGGACGAAGTTAATCATTTATCATTATTGTGTCTTTTCTGCGAATTTCAATAACTCTTTTGTTTCCGGCCTTGTTACTAGAAAGGTACATGGAACTTATGCGTGTAGCCCAACAATGTTATGAAGATTGATTTGAGTAGTAAAACTGCGCTGGTAACC
>DALYUO010000103.1:7492-8115 GCA_031981225.1 Pararcticibacter sp. | reverse complement strand
GTTCTCTTTCAGAAGCAGGGGCGCGGGTATTTATTTGTGCCCGTGAGCTGAATGAGCTGGAGGAAACAGTAGCAGAGATATCCCGTGAAACCGGAACTCCTGTAAAAGCGATCCAGGCCGATATCACGAGACAGGATGAAGTTGACAGTTTGATGGAGACCATCAGGGATCATTCCGGGGGCGTAGATATTCTGGTAAATAATGTGGGAGGAATAGGACGCCAGGTTTCTTTTGAAGAAATAGATGCAGAAGAGTATTTAGAGCTTTATGAACTTAATGTGGTAACAATGATCAGGCTGGTAAAGGCTGTCGCACCGGGCATGAAGGAAAGGCGCTGGGGCCGGATCATTAATATGTCGTCGGAGAATGGTTTGCAGCCTTATCCCGATATGATCCCTTACAATTTAACAAAGGCCGCCATTATTAATCTAAGCAAAGGTTTATCGAAGCTTTACGGAAAGCACAATATTCTGGTCAATACTGTTTCTCCTGCTTTTATTTACACGCCCCTGGTCGACAGCATGCTTCGAGCTCAAGCAGACCGGAAGGGGATCTCCAAAGAAGAAGCGCAGTATCAGTTCCTTGAGCAGAACAGGCCCGGTATAGAGCTTGGCCGCCCCGGT
>DALYUO010000103.1:1652-7482 GCA_031981225.1 Pararcticibacter sp. | reverse complement strand
CTAATCTGCGGGTGGACGGTGGTTCGGTTTCGACCATATAAGAACCAACCAAAACACTATCTTTGCAGCTATGCCTTCTTTTGAAGATTTTAAATTAAACCGTCAAATTCTGAATGCGGTAGCTGATGCAGGTTATACTGTGCCGACCCCCATTCAGCAAAAAGCTATAAGTCCCATCCTTTCTGGACAGGATATTATGGGGATAGCGCAAACCGGGACCGGCAAGACGGCGGCCTATGTACTTCCTATGCTGATGAAGCTGAAGTACGCCCAAGGCACCGATATCAGAGCTCTGATTCTGGCTCCTACCCGCGAACTGGCGATGCAGATCGAAGAGAACATTAGGGTTTTTACCAAGTATACCGACCTTCGTTCACAGGTGATTTACGGCGGGTTAGGTCCTAAAACACAGATTGAGCAGCTTAAACAGGGTCTCGACATTCTCGTCGCTACGCCGGGCCGTTTTCTGGACCTTTATCTTGAAGGACATATTCCGGTTAAGTCATTACAGTTCCTGGTAATTGACGAAGCAGACAAAATGATGGATATGGGCTTCATTGGATCCATCCACCGCGTTCTTGAAGTCGTTCCCCGTAAGCGCCAGAACTTACTTTTCTCGGCAACGATGAGCGAGCTTGTCCACAAAATCGCGGGCGACTTTCTGAAATTTCCTACGGTAGTAGAGGTAGACCCGCAGGCTACACCAGCTGTAACGGTGCAACAGTCGCTTTACTATGTACCCAATATGAAGACGAAGCTTAACCTTCTTCAGTACCTTCTTCAGAGGGACGAAGAGTTGAGCCGTCTGATTATCTTTTGCAAAACAAAAGAGGTTGCCGACAATATTCACAAGTATCTTGAACGGAAATATGGCAAGGATCAGGTAAAAGTGATCCATGCTAATAAAGGACAGAATACCCGGATTAACTCAATCAATGCATTTAAGGAAGGGGAGGTAAGGATCCTTGTGGCTACAGATGTTGCTTCACGCGGGATTGATGTGCTGAACGTCAGCCATGTGATCAATTTTGATGTCCCCATCATCATTGAAGATTACGTGCATCGCATAGGACGTACCGGAAGAGCTTTTAATACCGGAGATGCGATTACATTCTGCAACCCGGCCGAAGAATATTATGTACATAAAATAGAGAAGCTCATCAGGCAGCAGATCCCTGTTGCAGATATTCCCTCCGAAGTTTTCATTGAGGAAACACCTTATGAAGAGAGGCAGGCTATTGCCAGAGAAATAGACATGCAAAAGAGAAAAGAAGACCCTGAATTTAAGGGCGCTTTTCATGAGAAGAAGTACGCGAATTCGGCAAAAAAGACCTCAAAGCCCGGAAGTGCGAAGACGAGCACTTTTGGTGGAAAAAAAGGATCGGCAACGTCCGGCAGAAAGCCTGGAAATTCAAAAACTGGTTTTTCAAGAGGCAGAAAAAAAGGATGAAAACCAGATTGACGCCATTGAATGTCGTTTCGGCGGCTCTTCTCGTCGCTTTAGTTTATCCACTGGTAAACCCGGACAATTCGGAAAAGCTTTTAAGTACTGTTCTGCTGCTGATTCTTGTAATCATCTGCGCTGTTGCCGATATTGTTTTCAGAGGTTTTTTGCGTGATTTAAAACGTATTTGGATTGTTGAAACGATATTTGTCATCTTTGTAGCGATATTGTTGCTGATATTCAGAGCGGCGGGTGGGTAATGGCAGGTGGACAGCAATCATGTACTGGCGGTTAGCTGTTGGCAGTTAGGTCGACCTGTGAAATCGCCAGGCATCTGTAAATTAGCAAAAAGTAAATCATCTAATAATAATCTGAGTAAATCATCAATCAATAATAATGAAGAAAGCCGAAATAAAACTGACAATAGAACTGGACGATAATAATGTTCCTGAGAATATTAAGTGGGAGTCAACTGATTCGGAAAATAAAGAACAACTCGCAACAAAAGCCATGATACTTGCTTTGTGGGATCATAACTATAAGAATTCATTGAGGATAGACTTGTGGACCAAAGATATGCCGGTAGATGAAATGAAACGGTTTTTCTACGAGACGCTTCAGACAATGGGCGACAGCTTTTTAAGGGCAACCGGCGAGAAAAATATAGTTGAGGATCTCAGAGACTATTGCGCGCATTTCGCTGAAAAAATGGAGATCAAACAGGGTCAATAAAATTATATTATCTAAATAGTACGTAAAACTTACTACTTACAACGTAGAACTTAAAAACGTGAAAATCAAAAATTATTTAGGGCTGTGTGGCGCCTTGTTGATAATAGGCGGTGGCCTTAGTCCCATGGTTCATTTACCCATCATTGGAAACTGGAATTATTGGGACCTGCATTCAGGTCTTGCTTCTGTAGTTTATGTAATTGCAGCTTTGGCGATTATTGCCGCGTTTTCGGGGAAATCAGGCTTGCTGAAGTTTTGCGGATGGGCCGAGCTGCTGTTGATCATACTAACGCTGGTTGCTGTGCATTTCAAAGTAAATGATTCATTTAGCTTTATTCCTTTTAAGAAGCTTGCCCGTGCTGCTGCCGGGATCGTCCATTATCGTTGGTCTGGCTGGATATTACTTATGCTCGGCGCTGTTGTGATGATTATCGCAGGCAGAAGAAAACGGACTGAAATCGTTCAGGCGTAAGTCGTATTCATGGGGCTTTCGCTCCTGTTAAAGTTGCTGCTTTCTGAACCCGCATTTTTAAAGTGAATGGGCTTGAATATAATGCCCGAATTACTCTTTGTCAGGCCGCTGCAGGGTTCTTGTAATTCTTTACCGCCCGCATTGTTTTAGCTGTAACTTGCTGGAAATATTAAACTTAATATGTTGTTAATAATAGGGCGGTAAATTTGTAAAAATCATAAGGTATGTATTGTGGCAGGGACCATAAGAAACAGTTCTTACGATACTGGATATGCTTTGTTATTATCTTTTCTGTACACGTAGCCTGTAAAAAAGACAATACTAAAACTGTATACCCAGTCGGAACCAATGAGAATATCAATACCTGGATCCTCGACAGTTTAAAACGTTATTATTATTGGAGTGAGTCGCTGACCTCAGAACCTGGCATTGACAAAAACCCTAAAGATTTTTTCGCTGCAATTCGTAATCCCGCTGACCGGTTTTCCTATATTGTACTTCCTGATGATGCTTCAACAAAAATCCCTGGTAACAGAGATTTTGGCTTTGATTATACTACGGTTAAATATCAAAATACAAATGAGGTTATCGGAATTATTAAACTTGTATTAAGTGACTCACCTGCTTTCAGAGCGGGTTTAAAGCGTGGAGATTATATTAGCAAGATTAATAATAAGAAGTTAACAGAGGAACGCAGAGGCTTTACAACAAGAAATATTCAATAATAACCACTTCCTGCTTGGGCTTGCTGAGTTTGAAGGAAATACATGGGTCGATACCCGTTCCGTTGAAATCATCAAAGGTGTTACGTTAGATCAGTCTGCAATCAGTAAAATCATAGAAAGTGAAGGCAAGAAGGTAGGTTATCTTTATTTTCAGGATTTCAACGCGGGACTGGCAAGTTCGTTAAATAATGTCTTTGCTGGTTTTAAAAGTGCAGGCATCACCGAACTAATCCTCGACCTGCGCTATAATTCAGGAGGCCAGGTGGCGGAGGCTGCCGGACTTTGTGCAATGATTGCAGCCGGAGTCACATACGATAAGCCTTTCATCATTTATAAAGGTAATAGGAACGGGGGAGTAAGAACAGAATCAATCGGAAGTGCAGCGACATTTGACGGTACTGTTAATTTCAATGCATTGACTCAAAATAACCTCGGATTAAACCGTGTTTATGTTTTATGCACCGGAGTCACAGCGTCTGCCTCTGAAGTGATGATAAATAATTTAAGACCATACATGCAGGTAATAGCGGTCGGTGAAAAGACGAGAGGTAAAGACGAAGCTTCTTTTAGGATTTTTGATGCCCGCATACCTAAACAGGTACTATGGGAGATGCACCCTATCGTTTATAAATTATTTAATTCTGATGGAAACGGCGATTATAGTGCAGGCATCAATCCCGATTTACAGGCAAATGAACTGACTGTTCTGCCGCTGTTGTCCTTTGGGGAAACAGCTGATCCTTTAGTGAAAATGGCTATGGCGCATGCTTCTGGTAAAACAACTATCTCAGCTAAAGGCTTGAAATCTACAAAAATAGATGAACTTTTTTCAGTAGAAGTATTAACGGATTCACGCTTAAAAACGGCCGAACGAAGTATGGTTATCACTCATCGCTAAGCTGAATGAAAGGTTCTTGCAGACTTAACAATAACTTTAAACTGAACAACTACCTTGCCCTTCGTCCAGATTAACAGTATGAAACAGTTAGATGAACCTTCAAGGGAGCAACTTTTAGAAAAAGTACTGATGGGAGACGGTGCTGCTTTTAATGAGATTTATCATAGGTACCGCCTCAAAGTTCATGGTTATGCATACCGCTTTACCCGTTGCAGAGAAGAAGCAGAGGAATTGACCCAAGACGTATTTGTGCGCCTTTGGGAAAACAGGAGCAAGATCGATCCTGCTAAGAATTTCGATGCGTTTTTATACACTCTGATTCGGAATAATTTTTTGGAAGCATTAAGAAAAAAAGCCAGAGCAACGGCGTTTCGCATTGAAACGATCAGAGACGAACCCTTTTGCAATTCGGTAGATGATTATATAGGCTTCAAAGAATGTCAGCATGTTTCCGGTCATGCCATCGAAAACCTTTCACCCCAGGTTAGAGTTGCCTACCTCTTAAGTCGCGAACAGGGGAGGTCGCACGAGGAAATTTCGATGCAGATGGGTATTTCAAAAAACACAGTAAGCAACCATCTCAAGCAGTCGTTAAAAATATTCCGTAAGTGTTTTAAAGTTTATTCTCCCGAAACCATCCTTTCCTTAATATTCTTACTCTGCTGGTAAAAACTCATTTACTGGTTTACTCATTCGCAATTTTGACCATTAATCGCTTGCCCGTAAGGGCAATTTGCTTGTAGTTTATAAGCATCCATTTTGGAAGGCCCCTTCCGGTACTACTTTCCTTCCGGAAAACCCGCTATAAAAAGCTATTCAAGTTTTTTTTCTGATTATCAAGTCATTATATGCGGGGTTTAAAAAAAGCGAATAGCATATAGCCGTTGCTGGCTTTCCAAACATATATACATATAGAGTATAGGAAGAGATCTGTTACAGCAACTAAAGTGAAACAAAACGAAGAAATAGAAAGATTATTTAAGCTTTACCTGGAGGGTAAGACCAATTCCCGTCAGGAGGAAATATTATTCCGCTATTTAGCCGATAGTAAAAATAAAGATGCTGAATTTTACCATCAGATAGAAGAAGTCTGGCTGAACGAACCCGCTCTGGTAGATCGCTCACAACAGGCCGACGAAGGTTTTGAACAAATACAGCGCAAACTCGAACAAAGGAAGCAAAGGAAAATTCAACGTTTCCAGGCGCTGAAGTATGCGGCCTCGGTTTTACTCATTCTGTCCGCAGCACTTGGCTGGCATAGTAGTCAAAAGCATCAGTCCGACAAACTCCAGCCGGTCGAGCTGTCCAGCAAAACTACAGCTAAAGGCGAAAAGGTAAAGATGATCCTGCCCGACAGTTCTGTGGTATACCTCGCAGGCGGCAGTAAGCTGACCTGGCCGGCACGCTTCGTAAAAGGGCGTGCCCGAACCGTACGCCTTGAAGGGGAAGCTTTTTTCGAAGTAAAAAGTGACATCACAAGCCCTTTTATTATCAGTACAGGAAAGATGCAGACCCGGGTATTGGGAACCTCATTTAACATCTATGCCTATCCTAAAGAC
>DALYUO010000103.1:1149-1642 GCA_031981225.1 Pararcticibacter sp. | reverse complement strand
GACGATTAGCGTGGCTGTCCGCACGGGGAAGGTTAAGGTGTCGCAATACCTTGGAAACAAGGAATCAACCCTTTCGCTGCTGACGCCGGGGATGAAGCTGGTATATCATAAAGACAATGGTAAATATGCTGTGGATTTTGAAAGGAAAGAAGAAATCAATAGCTGGATCGACAACCGTTTTGTTTTCCGCAATGAAAATTTAACAAAGATGCTTAAGCACCTCGAACGCTACTATGATGTTCGTTTTGAGGTGAAAAGTGATAAAATGGAGAACTGCCGGTTTAACGCCACTTTCTCTAATAAAAGTATTAAAGATGTAATGGAACAGCTCCGGATAATGAGTGGAGGCCATATGCAATATAAGATAAATGAAGACAATAAACTTATTACTTTATGGGGGGAGGCATGTCAATGATAACGTAGTATACTTAAAGGATATAATTCTTATTCAACCATCATAAACCTGTATAGGGAATAACAATTAACAAACTGT